>DATJKB010000562.1:0-2573 GCA_035491875.1 Pyrinomonadaceae bacterium
GACTGTTGGACCGGCGGATAAGGCGCTATTGCTTCAAGCAACCGACTTAGTTCCCTACGGTTATGGATTTCAGAACATCGCGAAGCACGAGACCTTCAAGAAGAGCCGCGACTTCGACGGAACGGTTGAAATTGAATACGAGTTTGAAACTCCCGATAGCGAAGTGGAACACAGCCTGTATCTGGACGTGGTTGTGACTGTTTCTCGCGCGACGTCCGACGCACGCATCTCTCGTGGCGCGGAAAAGCTGGGCTTATTAGGGGGACTGAAACTCGAAGGCATCGTGCAGGAAGAGAAACCGGGGTTCTACAAATATGGTGATTCGAGTGATTTCTTTGTTTTGAAGAAAGACGGAACCCCTGTTGGCAACTACTTCAGTGTGCGCGACGGAAAGAAAACGTATTCGATTCTGCTGGCGGGAATGTACATTGAAGATGCAACCGTATGGAAAGATCTCGTAGAAGCAAAGCTCAAAGCCATGTCAGTTTATAAGCCTTAGACTTCTTTTCGTTGAGGCTGTTGGTGAAAACCGCTCGCCGTCAAATAACGACAATGCCGACGAAAACTACATCGCCAGCCGGGCAAGTCGAAGGCTTCATCAGCAAGTTTGATCCGCCAGTGGCAAAACTCGCCCGTTCAGCTCGACGAGCGATGCGGAAACGTTTTCCGACTGCTGTCGAATTGGTCTACGACAACTACAGTGCTCTGGCGATCGGGTTCAGTAGCACAGAACGCACGTCGGACGTGATCATTTCAGTTGCAGTCTACGTGAGCGGTGTAATTATTTATTTCATGTACGGCAGATCCCTTCCGGATCCAAAAAGGTTATTGCAGGGAAGTGGAAAGCAGGGCGCATTCATCCGCTTCACTGACATCTCCGTGTTGGACGATCCTGCGGTTGGAGCGCTACTCACAGCGGCGGAGAAACGCACAAAGCCACCGCTTCGTTCTTCAGGGCGTGGTTACACGATCGTTAAGTCAATCTCAGCAAAGCAACGCCCGCGTCGAAAATCGTGAATCGTGAATCGCTAACAGTTACTCAGTTCTCTGCGCAACCTCTGCGTCTCTAGCGGTGTTATGACGCTTACGGCAGGCGTACGCAAAGATGAAGCGAGTCTCTATCCTGTATAGCCTGTTAATGAGGCTTGAAGAAAAACCGCAAGAGACGCAGAGGACGCGAAGGCTCCGCAGACACTTGAATGGCCTAACAATTCACGATTCACCACTTACGATTCACGATTCGCAAACATGAGGAAGCGACTGATCGTTTCATTATTATTCCTGACAGCCGGCATTTGTTATGCCCAGGAACCGCGAATAGTACCGATACCTTCGAGACCGTTACCTGAACGACGTTCGAGAGATGTGCCGCTACTTCCGCGCGCTAGACGCGATGTGTATGTTGCGGAGTATCAGCCGACGAAGTCTGAGAAAAAGCTTCTAGCGCCGGCCCCTGAAGACCTCCAGACGTTTGCTGAGCTAATACATCTCCCTGACAGTGGCCTCATCAGGATCTTCCCAGCCGGACCCTGGCGAGTTGTTTCAGTCGATCAACTTGAAACCAAGCAGACTCCCGAGTTCATCCACTTCGCGTCCAGATATTCATTCACAAAAACGAAGCATGGCCATTCATTGCAAGGATATGTCGATCCGGGTCTCGGCTGGGCTGAAATAAAGTTGGAGGCGGACATGCTCACCGCTGGTTTCACACGGAGCTCTGTCGGCTTGCTTGTTAGTCTCGGTGATGTACCGCTGCAAACAATCAACGAGACAACACCCGGTGTGACAGCTATGGCCGATTTCCCAGGGCCACGCGACTACCTGGAAGAACGGAACTACATCCTGGCGTGTCGGCAAGGATTCGAACTAAAGGGGTTTGTATATAGATCGTCACTACCTGCCACAGTGAACAATACGTACGTGCTTCGTTCGATCAATAACAAACGTGCGGATATTCTCGTTGCTTTACGTATTGTTCGAGCAGACGAAAACGGAAGTCTTACCCTGTTGTGGAAAAAGTTGAAGGTTAATCCAAAACCGTCCTGGAAGAGAAAAACCTGAGTTTCGAGTTAGAACTTAGAACTTGAAACTCGAAACGAGCAACTTGAAATCAAGACGCGATTTTCTGAAGAGCTCGGCAGCACTCGCCTTATGCTACTCCGCCGGCGACGTTCGTCGTCTGCTGGCCCACGCAGATGACGACAAAACGCTCAATCAGCTCCGCAACAATCTCTTGCAGATGGTTAATGAAGAGCGGGCGGTGGCAAAGCTGTCGCAGCTGGCGATAGATGCGCTGGCAACAGAAGTTGCGACCAGGCACGCGCGCGAAATGGCCCAGCACAGGTACGTGAGCCATTGGAACCGCGAAGGACTAAAACCTTATCAACGCTACTCACTCGCCGGTGGGTTTCATGCGACGCAGGAAAACATTTCCGCCGCTGACAACACGTGGTCGTCGGAACTCAAAGATCTGGAGCAGGACACGTCTTATCTTCACCTTCGGCTTTATAACGAGACACCGCCAAATGATGGTCATCGGAAAGCCATCCTCGCGCCGCAGCATACTCATGTTG
>DATJKB010000563.1:0-10197 GCA_035491875.1 Pyrinomonadaceae bacterium
ATGGGGTTGTCGAGTCGTTGAAGCCCGGAACGGGTTAGAAGCTGTCGAGGCTGCGTCGCGGGAGCAGCCTGCGCTTATTTTGATGGACGGTAGCCTACCTTACCTCGATGGGCTGGGCGCCACTCGCCGCATTCGTCAAAACCGCCTCTTGCGTGATATTAAGATCATAGCACTCAATGGCTGGGGCACGGCCAGCTATACCGCCGAGGCTTTAGCAGCTGGAAGCGACGATTGCCTGGTAAAACCACTTGATTTGCAGCGCCTCTGGACTCAGCTGAATGATGTCCGCAAGGCCCTTGGACTTCCACTTCACCGTCAATATCACCTTAATTAAGACTCGAGATGTCTGAAGCGGTCGGTTCGGATAATCACCTTCGGATGGACCATCTTGTCTTCGTGTCCGCGTGGCTGCTTACGGGAGCGCAGATAACCATTGCGCTCGTAGTCTCCGTTGCTCGACCGTCGCATCTGCAACTTCGCCAATTGTTACAGCCGGCCTATCGTAACCCGTGACAACCACTGTCACGTCTGACGTAGCGCCCGTAGTGCCATCGCGAGCAACTACCAATCGGGCAGTGTCACCGATTTGGATCTTACCAAGCCATGATCTGAAATCAGTTGTGGTTGCTACGGGCTGTCCGTCAAGCGACACCAGGCGATCACCAGTGTGCAAACCAGCACGGCGCCATGAGCTCGCAGGATTGATGAGCCGGACTCTCAGGGTTGAATCTTCGGGCGTAATAAACACAAAGATCCGAAGATCTGGTTCCGGCTTTCCATCACTACCGAGCGCTGGTGACCACGACACTTGCGCGTGCATTCCTATCATCCGCAGATATTTATCGAAGTCTATCGATCGCGCTCCCCGCACGTATGAATCAAAGAACGACTGGACGTCGCAGCCGCAGACTTCGTGCACGGCAGTTTCGATGTCGCGACCCGTAATGCCTCGCTGTGGTGTAAACCCATCGCTCAACCTGCGCATAACGTCGTCGAGTGAACGTTGACCACCCGTTGCCTCGCGGATGATCAAATCCAACATCGTGCCGAGCACGTTACCCTGCAGATGGGTGCTGGCATAGTCATCACCAAGCGCAAATGGATCATGGGATCCTCGACTCACGCGTTCAGCTGAGATAGTAGAATAGCTCGGCGAGCCAAGATACACCGCGATGTTGTGCTCCACGTACGACACACGTGTTGAATCAAAAATGGGAAGCTTCGCGCGTCGGAGCAACAGGTCACTAAAGTAAATCGTGACACCTTCGCTCCACCACAGCTCTCCTGTTGGGTCCGCACTGCGGTACCGCAGACCGACGCGTTCCACCGGTCGCACGTGCATCAGATTCCAAGTGTGGAAGTACTCGTGGGCCGTCGTGTCAAAGACATCCGCAAGCCCTTGCGCGAGATTCTGGCTACGGGCGCCGATGGTGACGGAATTGAGATGCTCAAGCGCCCCGTACGCTCCATCCTGATAAAGAAACGTGTAATTGCGGTAGGGAGGCCTTCGGAAAATATTGAAAGCCTCGGTCACGAGCTTTTGAATGCCTGCAACGAACGAAGCGGTGTCAAAGGCGACCGCGTCCGGCTCTGGAAGATATACAACCTGATGCTTGACGCCATTCACAGTGAAATCCCATTGCCGAAAGTGGCCGACAACAATTGGCGAGTCCAACAGCAACTCCACGGATGAGGCCGCGAATGTTTGCGGATCTTTTGTACGCTCAAGTCCCGATGCTATTGCCCAACCACTGGGGAGGTCGAGCGTGATGCGAGTTGGAGTTGATGTCGCATCCACTACATACATGAGCGAGTGAACATCACCGATGAGTCCACCTGTTTTTGAGAGGAATGGACGCCACGCAGCCCGTGTGGGTGTGCTTTGCGGCGGGAGTCTAATGCGATACTTCACGATCAACTCACCGCCTGACGCGACCACGCGCCACACAGCGTTCTCCTCGCGTGTGACCTGAAGCGTAACGCCTCGCGACTCGGCTGTCAGATTTTCAACGTAGCGCCAATAGCGGTCGTCGTATTCCGGATGCGATGCCATCGCGATACGCACCAAATTGCTTGCGCCACGAATTTTCATTTCGACATCGAACCCAGACAAAACCGTCGCCTCGACATGAATTCGGTAGGAGATGATTGGGTGGGAGGTTTTGCAAAACAAGGACGACTGTGAACCCAAAGCGATGACAAAAAGAAAGGCTGATACCGCTCGAGCTGTGACAGGGAGATTAGCCATTTCCAGTCCGTTCGATAGGCTCGAGCACGTGTGTCGTATGTTCAGTTACGCTTGAGACAGGTTCACGAAGGGCACCAATTTGCTGCAGGGGGTTTTCATTTAGCGTGGGCTGCTTCGATCGCGTTGCGCCAACCAACAAATCAGAGCCATCGAAGACTCGAGACAATTGTCGAACCAGCAGCGAAGCGATCACCAGGATGATCAGCAGAGAGAAGACTATCAGGATTATTCCGCCGCCAGATAGGTTAACGCCGCGACTAATGAGAGCCATTACTAGACCAAACATCATGCCAAAACCACCAAGCGTGATAACCACGACAGCAATTGATATGGCCCAGGTCGCCCCAACCAATTTGGCGGGTGGCCCCCCAGGTTGATTTGAGAGCGGTTTCAAATTAGCTCCGCAGCGGTTGCAGTAACTCAGCTCCGACGTCAATTCTGAACCGCAGGACGGACAGTACATGTCTGTTCACCTCACACTTGCTTACTACTTCGAACCAGCGGGTCTCCTCGCTGCCGGTTCTGGTGTTGAGTGGTCAGGGGCGTAATTCTAAGGTCGGCCGGTCTCGCGGCTTGTCTCCGAAAGATTCAGTGGTGGGAATTCGAGGGCGGGAGATGTGACTCTAGTCGTTGAAACAGACAGCCCGTTTAAGAACTCTAACATCACTGAGATCGTTTCTGGTTTGAACATTGAAGCGTCGACGTGCCCTGCTTGCTCGACGATAAGATGGATGCTGTTTGGAAACCCTCTCCGGATTTCGTCGGCGTTGCTTACCGGCGTTCGTCCATCAAGCGTGCCGCTGATAAACAACACCGGCAACTTCGATTTAACCGGAGAACGAAATGTCGACCCGAGGTTAGGATTGCCCCAACTTTCACATATTTCCGGAAACGGAAAATCGATCAGGCTTCCGACGATTCGGGTAGTCTCCTCGCGCTTGATTTGCGTCCAACGTTTCCGGGAAACACCGGAAGCACAATCCATTACAAAAGACATCGCCGATCCAATCGAATCTCTGCGAGCGCTGAGAGACACCTGTGCCAGAAACGAAAAGTCGCCTTTCGACATCGCCTGGACCACTGAAGGAAATCTCTTCATGGCTGCGATCCGCCCAGGCAGAAGATTTGCGATAAGAAATTGTAAATCAAACTTTCCTACTGTGACCTTAACCTTCTGTTTGGTTACGGGGTCAGTCAGCTCAACAGTGACGGGCTGCCTTTCTAAACGGTCAAGTAGCGTCTTCATTAGCCCGAGAAAGTCAGGAATCACTTTGCCGACGTTTGGATCTGCTTTGTAAATTTGAGCGACCTGTTCCAGATTGCGCTGAACGTTACTTGGAAGTTTATACGTGTGATCCGGACCTTCTATGCCCGCGATCACGGCACGATTGAGATTCTCGCTGTGCCTTCTGATCATCGCCAAAGATAAATGAGTCCCATAGCTGGTGCCGAAGATATTCAGTTTCGGAATATTAAGAGCTTTCCGTAATGCTTCGACATCATCCGCGTTTTCATTCGTGTTGTAAGCGGACAGGTCGACGCCCTGGCTGCGCCAGTACTGCGCGCAAGCTCGAGACTCCTCCAGATACAGACGCAGGAAACCTTCGCGTTCGAGGGGTTTGTCGAGCGGGTAATTTAGTTTTTCCCGACACGTCAGGTTTGGTTTCGACATTCCTGTGCCGCGCTGGTCCAACAATATGAAATCACCAGCCTCTCGCAACGCCATGTACAAAGGGAATCCAACACCGCGCGCCTGGCTGATGGCCGAGCCGCCCGGACCACCTACCAGATAGAACGTTGGCGTGCCGGGATTCTTAGCCGTGCTTTTGAAACGAACAAACGCGAGTTCGATTAGCTTACCCTGTGGATTGCCGCGGTTCTCCGGCACAAACAGGTGCCCTAACTCGGCTTCAACCTTCTGTCCGTTCTGTGCTTCGAACAGGTATGGTTCGAGCTCCACATGGCCTGATTTGTGTCGATCTGCGCCCAACGGTTGCGCTGCGATGCACGGGACAAGAAACGACACGAGTGCGCTCACGGTCAGCGCCAACACTAACTTTGTTATTGTCATCATCTTCGGCTTCAAAAGATTCTACCGACGGTTTTTAAGCATGATGTTGCAAGATAATCACAACTGGCATTCGGTCCATCGGATTGCCGGATTAGCTAACATAAATCAGACCCACCTATTCGTCTGTGCCCTAACACACAGATGACGACACGCGGTCCTCGACCGGAAGCTCTGATCACGTTCAACAATAAGCTCAGCTTACGCACTAGTCTGCTTTGTGGGTTGCCGCACAGACCGCCCATCTTTTCAGCTGTAAACTCCGTATCAGCTAAGGAGGGATATGGAAGAACGAGAAACTGTCGCAATCGGAGATCGCGTCGACCAGATGTGCGCGTCATGTGGTGAAACGCGCGGTCATTTAGTTGATTTAATTAGCAAAAACGGAAGAATCACGCGGGTCTTTTGCCCGATGTGCAGCTCGCGAGTTCGCTACAAGAGCGGGACAAAGCGTGTTGCGTTAGCAACGGCCGGCTCGGCTTATGATCGAGGGCGCACCTATCTCCGCGGACAAACCATGACGCATCCTACGTTTGGCGAGGGGGAGGTAACGGCGATCATCGAACCGGGTAAGATAGATGTCCTATTTTTCGACCGCATGCGTCGTCTGATTCACTCCCTTACTTAATGGTCTTATCCCAGCAGTCGATCGAACTCGTCTTTGACGACTCGATAACACTCGCAAACGGTCTCTTCCAGCCTCTGGCGGTTGAGGATCTTTATGTGACCGCGAACGTAGCTGATCGCGCCCTCATCTTGCAGTCGCCCTGCCGCTACGGTAACGCCCTCCCGTCGCACGCCCAACATGTCTGCAATGAGTTCCTGAGTCATGATCAATTCATCAGTCTTCACACGGTCGTGACTTAACAACAGCCACCGGCAAAGTTGCTGTTCCACCGAGTGAAGGCGGTTACAAACAGCGGTCTGTGAGATCTGAGTAATCAACGCCTGGGTGTAACGCAACAACAGGTATTGGAATTTGCCGCCCAACGCGAACTCATCTTGTAGCACCTTTGCCTTCATCCGAATAGCAGCGCCGGCGCTTTGTACGACGGCACGGTTCGGCATGGTGCCGCCACCCATGAACAGGGCAATGCCAACTACTCCATCATTACCGGTTAAACCCATCTCGGCACTGGAGCCGTTTGCCATGGTGTAAAGCAGAGAGACGATTGAGGTGGTCGGAAAATAAACGTAATCCAGGTGTCCGCCAAATTCGTAAACGACCTCGCCGAGAGAAAACGAGACTTGCTGCAAACTCGGCAGCAGCCGTTCATACTCTTCAAACGGTAGCGCGGCGAGAAGTCGGTTCTCGCTGGGAATGGTAGGTTTGACAGATACAGACATGCGTAATCTTCGCGCTGTGGTCGCCCTAAACAAGGATCGTTTGGCGCCCTGAGAACATCCTGCTTGGTTAATGTTAAGGTGAGGCTCTCAGTGCAACCACAATCTCATAACTCAAAGAAAAGAATACCATGTATGTGACCTACCGCACAGACTCTTCTGCTTTCCAAGTCCATTCTCGTATGAGCGAGGTATTAAGGGTGACAGACCCCATTCAAATGAGGAGAGTATGACTATGTTATGGACAATTCTTGTAGTGTTGTTGCTGCTCTGGTTGATTGGGTTTTATGGCGGCTTTGTCACCACCAGTCTCATTCATTTATTGCTTGTTGCAGCGGTGATCGTTCTTGCACTTAACCTCTTCAGGCGCGGGAACCCAGCGTAAAGTGCACCAGCGAAATCAAGCAAATCAAACTAGTCCGATATCATTCGAAGAACTTAAGGAGCAGACCTGAGAAGAATATGACGATAAGCATCGAACCACTGCACGATCGCGTGATCGTGAAACGCATTGACGAAGGCGAGCAAGTTCGCGGCGGCATAATCATTCCCGACAGCGCGAAGGAAAAACCGCAAGAGGGAGAAGTGATCGCGGCAGGCAAAGGTAAGTACAGAGAAGACGGCTCCCGCCAGGCATTGGATGTAAAGGCAGGCGACCGCGTCTTGTTTGGCAAGTACAGCGGAGCGGAAGTCAATCTCGAGGGTGAGGAGGTGATGATTATGCGCGAGGATGAAGTCCTCGGAATCATCAAGCGCGCTGGAGCGGCAGTTAGTTCCGGCAGTGGGAAGAAGGGCAGCAAGTAACTTCATAATCAAAGCTCGTTCACACCCCTCAATTTCACAAGAGAAATACCGACACGGGTCAGGAGAAGAAAAAACAAAGATCATGGCAAAGCAAATAACCCTTGGCGAACAATCACGCGCAGCAATTCTCCGCGGTGTAAACAAGCTCGCCGACACTGTGAAAATCACACTCGGTCCAAAAGGACGCAACGTAGTACTCGACAAGAAATATGGCAGTCCGACCATTACCAAAGACGGCGTAACAGTGGCGAAAGAGATCGAACTGAAAGATGCGATGGAGAACATGGGCGCGCAGATGGTACGTGAAGTTGCCTCGAGGACTAGTGACATCGCCGGCGACGGGACTACCACTGCAACGGTGCTGGCGCAGGCCATTTTCCGCGAAGGCGTGAAAACCGTGGCAGCAGGTGCGAACCCGATGGCCCTGAAGCGCGGCATTGATAAAGCCGTCGAGCGCGCAACTCGAGAAATTAAGAAAGCGTCGAAGCCGGTCACAGAAGACATGATCGCCCAGGTTGGCACGATCTCAGCAAATGGTGACGAGACCATTGGTAAGTTGATCGCCGAAGCGATGCAGAAGGTTGGCAAAGATGGCGTGATCACCGTCGAAGAATCAAGAACGATTGAGACCGCTTTGGAAGTGGTGGAGGGAATGCAGTTTGATCGAGGTTACCTCTCGCCTTACTTCATCACTGATGCGGCAACCATGGAAGCCGTACTTGAGAATCCGGTCGTTCTCCTAAGCGAGAAAAAGATCTCCTCGATGAGAGATATGCTGCCTATTCTTGAGGAGGTCGCCAAGCTGGGCAGACCGATCTTGATTATCGCGGAAGATGTAGAAGGCGAAGCGCTGGCGACCCTGGTGGTTAACAAACTGCGTGGCACGCTCAACGTCGCCGCAGTAAAGGCACCAGGCTTTGGCGACCGACGAAAGGCGATGCTGGAAGACATTGCGGTACTCACTGGCGGAAAGGTCATTAGCGAAGAGCTCGGGATTAAGCTCGAGAACGTCTTGATTGAGGAGTTAGGCAGCGCCAGGAAAGTAACAATCGACAAGGAGACGACAACGATCATTGATGGCGGCGGTGATCACAAAGACTTGCAGGGTCGAATAAAAACGCTCAAAGCTCAAATAGAAGACTCCACCTCGGACTATGACCGTGAGAAGTTACAGGAGCGGCTAGCCAAACTAATTGGCGGGGTCGCAATAATTCGCGTCGGCGCGGCCACCGAAACGGAACTCAAAGAGAAGAAGGCACGCGTTGAAGACGCGATGCACGCAACTCGGGCGGCAGTTGAAGAAGGTATCGTGCCGGGTGGAGGTGTGGTTCTGATCAGAGCCGCGAAGGCATTGGACAAATTCAACCTCTTCGAGAGCAATAATGACGACGAACCCGCTGGCGACCCAGACGAGCAAATTGGCGTCAACATCGTTAAGCGCGCACTGGAAGAGCCCCTACGTCAGATCGTCGCTAACGCAGGCCAGGAAGGCGCCGTGATCGTAGAGAGAGTTCGCTCCGAAAAGAACCCGAACATCGGCTACAACGTCGTAACGGAGAAGTTTGAAGATCTTGTAGCTGCGGGCGTTATTGATCCCGCCAAGGTCACGCGCAGCGCGCTGCAAAACGCCGCATCAATCGCGGGTTTGATGTTAACAACTGAAGCGCTGATTTCTGAGATCCAGCAAGATGACAAGCCCGGCGAAATGCCTGGAGGCATGAATATGTGATGATGGACCATGTGCGGTTTAGTTTGACGCTCGCGATCGTTATTACATCGGCGACGTTTGGACTACCGCAGAATGTCAACCCAACACCTCAGCCCATCCTCACGTACAGTGGAGAGATCGAGACGAGTTACGATCAGGTTAAAGGAATCACGACTGTGCGGCTTAATCCAATGCAAGTCTATGGCGAACCTCTCACGTCATCAAAATATATCGGTGGTGATGAGGCGAGATTTAGTGCGTCGTTTACCTATTTGGGACGAAGATTGAGAGTCCAACCCAAGACTGTACTCTTCTCGCTTATCTCGACATCCGAAGACTGGAAGTACTCAGACTTCCGTAAGCTGACTGCTTTAGTCGATGGGAAACGGCTAAACCTGGGCCCGCTGGAACATGTTCCTTCATTTACGGTCAGCGCTTCTGCCAATCCGAAGTCAGACGACTCCATTAGACAATGGATCGCTGTCTCTCTCACTTACAAGACATTCCGGCGGATTGCGAAGGGAAAGAAAGTGCAGATAAGGATGGGGCCCAGAGAATTCAAGCTGGAGACGAACCATCTCACAGCCCTCCGCGACCTCGCCACTCGCATGGTTCCCTGATTGCTTCGCGTCGCCCTGGAATTCGACGAGGAAAGAAATCTGCTCCCGCCGTTTTATGCTGGATTTTCAGTAGAGCAGATAGAAAGGTGCACGTCATGAGCGAGCAAGAAAACACGAACCTCGTGCAACTAGTTTACGAGAATTTCAAGAGTGGAGAGATTAAGGCTCTACTCAATCTGCTTTCAGATGACATTGAGTGGCAATTACCAGAAATAGAGAATGTGCCATTTGCTGGCAAACGTCGAGGTCAGGAACAGATGGGGCAATTCTTCGCCTCGCTGGTTGACGCTCAAGAGGTTCAGCATTTTGACCCAAGAGAGTTTATCGCTCAGGGTGATAAAGTCGTGGCGCTTGGGCATTACGGTTGGCTAGTCAAATCTACTGGTAGGGAGTTCGGAGGCGACTTTGCGCATGTGTTCACCGTACATGATGGTAAAGTCGTGAGGTTCCACGAATACATGGATACTGCCGCCGCAGCCGCTGCTCATCGAAGAGACAAGTATGATGAAGCGGGTGCGTAGACCAGCGCTCAAGATACTTCTATTTAAAGCAAGGCAGGTTGGGCCATTCTCCAATTCTCCTCAGCCCTTCGCCAGGAGGCTCCTGATCGCCTATCAAAAGTCGCTGTTGATGGCGGCGCTCTGATGCCCATAATCGAGGCTGGGGTAAATGTGCCTGTTATTTCGCCCGAACGACGAGCTTAACAAAAGGCGGCGAACAGTCTTCCCAATCGTTCGCCGCCATTCTTCGTTCGAGCTAACGGCAGATTTACTGAGAGCCGTCAGTTTGCGCTCGCGCAATGAAAACTTGAGCAACGGAGTTCCCAAGTTGGACACCGGCGAGGTTGTCCATTGGATAGTGAATACCGGCCCAGATTCTTGAATCACCTGCCTCCTTGCCAACTGCGCGAATGAAATCAGCGCGCGATGGGAACAAGTAGGCCAGGATTTCGGCATAGGCGGTTGAGATCGTCGAGTGATTCGATGGATAACTCGGATGGTTCGGAACCGGAAACAGGGGAATAATGCTTGGATCGAGTTGATGTGGTCTTATATACCAGTAGGTAAACTTTCCGTCCTGGCTGGCAATGAAAGCATCAAATCGCACCGCAGCGATCAAGGCATAGACGCGAGCAGCACGGGGTGGATTCTGGTCCAGTCGATCCTCAAAGATCCATTTGTCTGCATACCGATAAGACCATGTATTCGTACCTTCCAGACTTTGCCAGTAGAACGCTTTAGCCCTGAAGGGAAAAGACGTGGCCGTTCCCGGAGCTGAGCGAGGAAAGTTGCGAACCTCGGACAATTGCGTCTGAGCCTCGGGCGATGTGCAGTCCGGCGGGGCTGGTGGTCTAAATTGGTTAACAGACGTCAACAATAACGGTTTCCAACTCGCGCCGGTCACA
>DATJKB010000564.1:0-33172 GCA_035491875.1 Pyrinomonadaceae bacterium
CGCATCGAGATCGTGGCGAACAATCATTATCGTTTCGGTTCTTCAGATGTTGATACCGGCGCTGGTGAGCATATTGATTGGGCGAATACGCGTAGGAATTGTTCCCGATGGTTCAAAGAGCGGGGTCTCGATGAAGATCTCGGAGCAGTTCCTGGGGTTAATAAACATCTTCATCATTCCCTTCATCTCGATTGTGCCGGCACTGTTGTATCTGAAGATGCGTCAGCTAGGCGGTGAAAAACTCACCGACGTGCTCGCTCAGATTGAAGACGTTGATTCAGAGAGTCGCGCATGGCAGCAGCGCATGCGCACACGACTGGGCCTCTACACGCCGACGAGTCAAAGAACGACCGGATCGTAGCCAACAAGGTGGTCGATCTGGCTCATCCGGATTTCTGAAGTCGCCACACGATCTTTTGCTGGTTGTTCGAAAGTGGGATTTGAAAGTCCCGCAAGCGAAACCCGCAGCAGTCGTTTAGAAACCGAATTCAATTGGCTGAAACCCTGTTCCTCGCTCTAGATTAGCCAAAACCGCAATAAAAGCAGCAGATTCTGCGTACCGGTGGTGTCCTTATAGTATGTTGGCACGGGCCTTGAATCTCACCGACGCGGAGAACTGTATACTTGCTCGAAAAGTTAGATTAGTCGTACGACTTTTCCTGCTCGAAATCGCCGCTCTCTCAACTGGCCTTTACAGCTCTCCAAAAATTTTTGGAGTAGAAGGCAGAGAGCAGGAGGGTCCAAGGTCCAACAGAAAAACACCGAGACCAAAGACCCAACTGCTGTCTCCACGAATTGAAGTTGCAATGGATATCAAGCGCCCCCCCAAGTCGAAGATAAAGAAAAAGATTCGCACTGCGATTCTTGTTGTTGTTGGCTTAGTAACCGTTGGCGGCATCACGTATGGTCTAACCAAACTCAAGCCGGCGGCGCCAACGCTGGATAAGTCGACCGCAGTCATCGACGTCGTGAAGCGGAGTGAGATGAAACGAGAGGTGCGCGGCTCCGGAACGCTTGTGCCGCAGATCACTCGCTGGGTGCCGGCTCCTGCTGAAGGGCGCGTCGAAACAATCCTGGTCCAGGCGGGCGTTGAAGTCTCACCGGGCACAGTCCTCGTCGAACTCTCGAATCCGCAGATGGAACAACAGGCCACCGACGCCGATTTCCAAGTGAAAGCTGCGGAAGCCGATCAGGAAAATCTGCGCGTTCGACTCGAAAGCGATAGCATGACCCAACAAGCTGCGATCGCGACGATCAACGCCGAGTACAGCCAGGCAAAGCTCCGCTTGGACTCTGACGAGGGTTTAGGTAAGCAGGGCCTGGTTGCTGAACTCGAGTTGAAGATTTCCCGTGTGCGAGTCCAGGACCTGGCCAACCGGCTAAAAGTGGAACAGCAGCGACTTGTTGTTAATTCGAAGTCGATTAAAGCGCAATTGAATGCACAGGCCTCTCGTATGCAACAACTCCGAGTGCTGGCGAAGTTGAAACGCGATCAAGTAGACGCGTTGAAAGTTCGCGCCGGCACCGGAGGCGTGTTGCAACTGGTTTCCGTTCAGGTGGGACAGCAAGTAACGCCAGGTCTCAACATAGCACGCGTCGCGGACCCCGCATCACTAAAAGCTGAGCTGAGGATTCCAGAAACTCTGATCAAAGACGTTCGCATCGGTCAACCTGTGGCTGTCGATACGCGCAATGGAATTATTCAAGGTCAGGTGTCGCGAATCGATCCGGCCGCTCGTGAGGGCACGTTCACGATCGATGTGGCTTTGACTAGTGAACTGCCGGGCAGTGCGCGTCCGGACCTGAGCGTTGATGGAACCGTTGAACTCGAGCGGCTCCCGGCTGACACGTTACACGTGGGTAGACCGGCGTTTGGTCAGGGCCAAAATACTGTCGGAATCTTTCTGCTAACGCCCGACGGAAGCGAAGCGGTCCGCACGCAGGTCAAACTCGGACGCACGTCGGTGAGCGACGTCGAAGTAATTTCCGGATTGAACGAAGGCGATAGAGTTATTTTGTCTGACACTTCAGCACTCGACGCGTATCAGCGGATACGCGTTAGGTAGTTCTCATTCACCCCGGGCTTTAGCCTGGGGCGGCACCGAGTTCGCTGCGCTTGAACCGTTTATGACGGTTCGTGGTTGGAAACCGTTGAAAACGGATCCAGCCTGTAATCGCATTGAGATCCCCAGGCTAAAGCCTGGGGTGAATGAGAAGGTCAACCAGAATAGCGGGCGTAGCTAAGACCAGAGCCCAAGACCACTATCAAAAAAACAGGACGCACACCAATGTCAACTACACCCAGTCAAAACGGGAAATCGACCCAAACGAGTTCCCAACCCCTGATTCACCTTTCCGACGTTAAGAAAGTTTTCTACACCGACGAAGTAGAAACACATGCGCTTTCGGGCATTCACCTCGACATAAACAAAGGTGAGTACGTCTCCATCGCGGGACCTTCTGGATGCGGTAAATCTACGCTGCTCTCCATCCTTGGCTTACTCGATACACCGACCGATGGCGAGTACGTGCTGAACGACCATCCGGTTGAGAACCTTTCGATGTCGGAGCGCGCGCGTATTCGAAATCGCGAGGTTGGTTTCATCTTCCAAAGCTTCAATCTGATCGGCGATCTAACGGTTTATGAGAACGTCGAACTGCCGCTGACGTATCGCGGCATGGGCTCCGCGGAACGCAAGAAGCGCACGACCGAAGCGTTGGAACGCGTTGGCATGGCCCATCGTGCCAAGCACCTGCCCAGTCAATTGTCTGGAGGTCAACAACAGCGGGTTGCTGTCGCGCGTGCTGTCGGTGGCGCCCCGAGCATTCTGCTGGCAGACGAGCCAACCGGAAATCTCGACTCAACGAACGGCGAAGCGGTGATGGAATTGCTGCGCGAGCTGCATCGCAACGGAGCGACCATCTGCATGGTCACTCACGACCCTCGTTACGCTCAGCATGCTGATCGCATCGTGCATCTCTTCGATGGCTTGATCGTTGAAGAGGAGACTGGTTCTGCCAGTCGAAAGGCTGAGATTGAAGCAGCGAAACGAGAACTTAAAGAGAGCGGCTTCACCGAGGTCCAATGATCAGTCTGCGCAACGTTGAAAAGGCGTTTTCTCATGGTCCGGCGAAGACCTATGTGTTGCGCCGCATCGATCTCGATATCAAACCCGGCGAGTTTGTCTCGATTATGGGTCCGTCAGGCGCAGGCAAGTCGACGCTGCTTCACATCCTGGGTATGCACGATCAGAGTTGGAGCGGCGAATACTACTTCGACGATGTTCCTGTTCACACGCTCGACGGCAAGAAGCGCGCAGCGATACGAAACCAAAACATCGGCTTCGTGTTTCAGAGCTATCACCTGCTTGACGATCAAACGGTGTTTGAAAACCTGGAATTACCGCTGTCGTACCGCGATGTGAGCCGAAAGGATCGGCAGTCGATCGTTTGCGACACACTTGATCGATTTCAAATCGTCGGAAAAAAGGACCTGTACCCCACGCAACTTTCGGGCGGACAACAACAGTTAGTTGGTATTGCACGAGCAGTCGTCGCGAACCCGCGAGTGATTCTTGCTGATGAGCCCACAGGGAATCTTCATTCGAGTCAGGGACAGGAAATCATGGGGCTGTTCAAGCGACTCAATGAAGAGGGAACTACGATTGTGCAAGTCACTCACTCGGAAACCAATGCGACGTACGGGAACCGCATTGTGCGGCTGGAAGACGGCTGGATAGTTAACTCTTAACCCCTGCATTGCTCTGATTGGTCACGAGCGTCGCCGATCTACTCGGCAACGTTGACGTCACTCGTGTGTTTACTGGGACTGAAGCAGGAGCAAACGCGATGGATAGTTTTGTCAGTGACATTCGTTACGCCGTTCGCAACCTACTAAAACGACCGGGCTTCACCGCAATCGCCGTCCTCACACTCGCAATTGGTATCGGCGCGAATAGCGCGATCTTCAGCGCCGTCAACGCGCTCCTTTTAAAACCCTTTCCATTTCCCGGCCTCGATCGCGTCGTTGCTATCTGGGACAAGGATCCCATTCGTGGGTATGAACACAACGAGGTTGCATTCGCAAATTACATCGACTGGCGCGATCAGAATCAATCGTACGAGACGCTAGCGTTGTATAGCTGGTGGAGCGCGAATCTTACCGGCGTCGAACCACCTGAAAGGCTCCAGGGTTTTCTCGTTACTGGAAACTTCTTCGACGTAATCGGCGCCAAGCCGATTATGGGCCGCACCTTCCTTGAACATGAGAATCAGCCGGGCAGCGACGGCGTTGCAGTGATTACTCATAGCCTATGGCAACGACGTTTTGGTGGCGATCCGAACATCATCAACAAAACTCTCTCACTAAACGGAGTCGCGCGAACAATCATCGGCGTGATGCCCGAACACTTCAATTTTCCTAAAGGCTCAGAAGTGTACGCGCCGCTAAAGTTCACTCCTGAACTCCTCGGGAGTAGGCGAAATCACTCTTATTATGTGATCGGACGTTTGAAACCCGGTGTCACGATTGAAGGCGCACAGTCGGAGATCGACACGATCATGAAACGACTTGAAGCGCAGTATCCCGAGACCAACAAAAGTCTGGGCGCGAATGTTTATCCAATCGTGAAAGACACCGTGCGGATGTATGACACCGCGCTTTGGATCATGATGGCAGCCGTTGGTTTCGTCCTTTTGATCTCATGCGCCAACGTCGCGAACCTCATGCTTGCACGGGCAACTGGCCGACAAAAAGAGATCGCCCTGCGATCGGCTCTTGGTGCCAGCCGTTGGAGAATCATTCGCCAGTTACTAACCGAGAGCGTAATCGTAGCGCTGATTGGCGGCGTGATTGGGACCTTAGTCGCGTTCTGGGGAGTCGATGTGCTGCGCGCAGCAAACCCGGGTGAGGCGGCGAAGTTTGCACCAGGTTGGCACAATCTCGGAATCAACCTGCCCGTCCTCGTCTTCACTCTGGGACTTTCGTTTATCAGCGGAATAGTTTTTGGACTCGCGCCTGCCTGGCAAGTATCGAAACCAAATCTAAATAACGCACTAAAAGAAGGTGGCAGGCAGTCGAGTTCCGGATCGCACCGGCTTCGCGGATCGCTGGTGGTCGTTGAGGTGGCGCTCTCCTTAGTTCTGCTTGTGGGTGCGGGTCTTTTGGTTCGCAGTTTTCTTGCCCTGATGAAAACCGATGCGGGCTTCAATCCGGATAGCCTGTTGACGATGAGTCTCATCCTGCCGCGCGCAAAGTACCCGGAAGAGCCGCAGCGAGCCGCCTTCTATTTCGATCTGGTTAATCGTGTGAAGGCAATACCAGGAGTTCAATCAACCGCGCTAGTGAACTACTTACCACTGGGTGGTTCTAACTCATCTGACTCATTTCTTGTTGAAGGTTTTCCGGAACCGCCGGCGGGTCAGGAGGTAGATGGTCGGTACCGCGTGTGCAGTCCAGACTACTTTCAAACTATGGGAATCACGGTGATGAAGGGTCGCGCCTTTAACGATCAGGACAAGGCTGGCGCACCGCCCGTTGTGATTGTGAACGAGACGCTGGCGCGAAGGTATTGGCCCAATGAGGACCCAATCGGTAAGCGCATACGTTTTTACGGCCCCATCGACCGCGCGCCGTGGATGCAGATTGTTGGTGTGATACGCGACGTTAGGCATGAACTGAATATACCGGTCACCCCTGAATACTATCTGCCTCATGCTCAAGATGCCTGGAGCTCGATGGTCGTCGTTACCAAAACGGCTGGAGATCCGGCCGCGATGGCTGGGGTCATACGACAACAGGTTTGGGCCATTGATAAAGACCAACCAGTATTTGACGTGCGCACGATGGATGAAGTGCGCTCGATCTCTGTTGCGGTTTACTCATTCTCTTCAGTGACTCTCGGTATCTTCGCGGGGGTCGCGTTGTTGCTGGCTGCCATCGGTATTTACGGCGTGATGGCCTTCGCCGTTACGCAACGAACACATGAGATTGGTATCCGCATGGCATTGGGAGCGAAGTCTCGTGATGTGTTGAAGCTCGTTGTGATGAACGGGATGAAGCTCGCGCTGGTTGGAGTTGCGATCGGATTAGCTGGAGCGTGGGCGTTGTCGCGGTTTATGAAGACGCTGCTGTTTGGCGTCCAAGCAACGGATGTTCTGACGTTCGGCGTTGTTTCAATTTGTTTGTTGTTCGCTGCGTTGCTGGCTTGTTACTTACCGGCACGAAGGGCCACGAAGGTCGATCCACTTGTGGCACTACGTTACGAGTAAGTTCGATGCGGTCTATGAATGTGCCAAGTTAATGCAGCGACGAAAGGAGGAGTGGTTATGCAAACAATTCTGCAGGATCTGCGTTACGCGGCTCGCATGCTGCGGAACCGGCCCGGGTTCACGCTCGTTGCTGTCATCACTTTAAGCCTTGGAATTGGCGCCAACACCGCGATCTTCAGCGTCGTTAATGCCGTTCTCCTGCGACGATTGCCATTCAAAGACCCAGAGCGATTGGTATCAATTTACGAACGCCGCGCGAATTCGGGCGAAGCCAACCTGCCTATATCAGCTCACGAGTTCGCCGCGTGGCAGGAACGCACACATTCTTTCGAAGCACTCACTCTCATACAGCCTGACGGTTTGACACTCACCGGTAGGGGTGATCCGGTAATTGTGAATGTTGCGCGCGTGTCGACTGATTTTTTTGCTGTCATTGGAGTACCTCCATTACTCGGCCGCGGTTTCGCACCGGGAGAGGATCAAGGAGGCGGCGCTAAGCTAGTCGTTCTCGGCGAAAAACTTTGGCGACAACGGTTTGGAGCTGACCCGAATGTAATTAATCAAAGTGTCACGCTAAACGATGAAGGCTATGCGGTAGTTGGTGTTATGCCCACGCTCGAGCTAATGCCTGACGTGATCTTGCCGATCGATATGCGTGGAGAGGTCCAGAAAGTCGGGAAGCACAGCCATCAAATCATCGGACGGCTAAAAACAGGAATCACTATCGAGCAAGCGCAAGCGGACCTGGCAGTCGTCTCCAGCCAGCTCGAACAAGAAATGGTTCAAGCCAACAAGGGACACCTTGTTCATGCTTTGCCGATACACGAAGATGTGACCGGCGACTCCAGTCTCGCACTCTTAACTCTCTTTGGCGCCGTTGGCTTCGTCCTGCTGATCTCCTGCGCAAATGTTGCCAACCTTCTCCTGACTCGCGCCGCAATTCGTCAGAAAGAAATGGCAATCAGAACTGCCCTGGGCGCGGGACGCTGGCGCTTGATTCGTCAGACGTTGACGGAGAGTTTGCTGTTAGCTGCCGTGGGTGGTGGCCTCGGATTGTTGGCCGCGTTTTGGATTGTGGAGTTGATTCGCAAGACGACTGTGATCAAGGTGCCGCGTCTTGATCAGATTGGTCTGGACAATCGCGTGCTATTAGCGACAGTTGGCTTTTCACTGTTCACAGGATTGCTCACTGGAATCGCGCCGGCATGGCGGAGTTCCGAGCCGCGTTTATACCAGGGCCTCATCGATGGTGCTCGGGGATCGGTTTCATCCGGACGTCGTCGTATTGGGAATGCGTTGGTGGTCATGGAGGTCTCGTTGGCGGTGATTCTTCTGGTCGGTGGCGGTTTGATGCTGAAAAGCTTTGTCCGATTGGTAAGAGTCGATCCCGGTTTCGATCCGCATCAGGTATTGCGTCTCGACCTTGCATTACCAGGTCCTAAATATAGCGAACCGCAGAAGCAAAGAGCGTTTTATGAGGAACTGTTAGCACGGCTCAAGAACTTGCCGGGTGTCGAAAGGGTTGGCGCAACCACGCTGACGCCGCTGAGTCCCGGCGACAACTGGTCGGGCTTTGCAATTGAGGGTCGACCGGATCCGCCTGAAGGTGATCAGCAACAAGCAGCCACGCGCGTGGTTAGTAACGACTACTTCCAGATGCTTCGGATCCCACTGAAGAAGGGAAGGTTCTTTACTGATGTTGATGCTCGTGTTGCGCTGCCGGTAATGCGCTATTACGACCAACAGCCGTATCCGGCGCACTTTAATGATCCACAACCGATACCCACGGTGATCATTAATGAAGCAATGGCCAAACAGTATTTCCCCAATGAAGATCCCTTAGGAAAACGTCTGCGCATCATTGCGAGTCCGTGGCTCACCGTCGTTGGTGTTGTCGGAGATGTACATCACACCGGCTTGAACACACTGCCAAACCCGGAAATCTATCTTTCTCACCTACAGGAACCGAGCGGCACGCTTGCCGTAATGATACGTACATCAGGAGATCCACTTCAGTTGAGTTCAGCTGCGCGCCAGGAGCTCAAGCGGCTGGACCGAGATCTTCCCGTAACGATCACGACGATGGACCATATCTTTTCAGACTCCATTGCTGGTCAACGTTTCAATGCACTATTGCTTGGCGTGTTCGCGTCGCTGGCATTGGTTCTTGCGATGGTTGGTGTCTTTGGCGTGATCAACTACTCGGTTGCGCAGCGAACTCACGAAATTGGAATCCGTCTCGCGTTGGGTGCGCAACGGCGCGACGTCTTCAAGCTAGTTATTGGTCAAGGGCTGGTCCTCGCACTGGTAGGTGTGTTGATTGGTGCTGCCTGCGCGTTTGCAATGACGCGTTTGATCACGGGTTTACTTTACGACGTCAGCCCGACTGACAGCTCAACGTTCGTTTTTGTATCTATGCTCGTCACCGTTGTTGCGCTATTGGCTTGTTGGTTACCGGCACGACGCGCGACGAAAGTCGATCCGTTGGTGGCGCTTAGATACGAGTGAAGACATTGCCGATTTCCGATTGGCATTTTATGAGCTTGGTGCTTTGGGCTTAAGTGCTTTGTCCGTTAGCAACAAGGAACAAAGACCAAACTATAAGCTCAAAGAACAAAGCTCAGGGAACGAAGTACAAGGAACAGGAGGATTACGGTGCTGACTTTCTGGCAAGACATCCGGTACGGCGCGCGCATGTTGGTTAGGCAACTGGGATTCACCGTGATTGCCGTAATAACCTTAGCCCTTGGTATCGGCGCTAACACTGCGATCTTTTCGGTGGTCCACGGTGTCCTCTTGAGGCCCTTGCCCTTCAGAGATTCCGAACGACTGGTATTGGTGTGGAATAAAGGAGCGGAAGCCGCGGGTGGCGATCGCACACCCCTGGCTGTGGCCGACTTACTCGACTGGCGCGAACAGAATCATACCTTCGAAAGTGTCGCAGCATTCCAACCGGGATTGTTCAACTACAGGGGAGAAGTTCCCGAGCAGGTACGCGGCCTGGGTGTCACATCGAATTTTCTAACGGTGCTCGGCGTTGGCGTTCGACTCGGACGTGCTTTCGAGTCCAGCGATGAACAAGTCGGCGCACCTAGAGTCGTTTTGATTAGTGATCGGTTCTGGAGTACCCGTTTTAACTCCGATCCCCAGGTGGTTGGTCGCACCATAAATCTGAGCGGCGTGAGCACGACAATCGTCGGCGTGATGCCGGGAAGTTTCTCTTTCCCAAGCCGCGAGACTGACTTATGGCGAGCAATGCAGCTTGAACCACCCACTCGGCGGGGACCTTACTTCCTCAGCGGCTTGGGCCGTCTAAAAGCCGATGTGACCATAGACCAGGCGCGCGCTGACACTCGTGGAATTGAACCCAGGTTTCACAATGGCGAGAATTTTAATTTTAACGTCCAGGCCATTAACGATTTTCTTGTTGGTGATGTTAGCGCCGCGCTGATTGCCTTGCTCATCGCCGTTACACTTGTATTGCTGATCGCGGCTGTGAATGTTGCAAATCTCAGCCTGGTCCATGCCGCCTCTCGCTTCAAAGAGATTTCTATTCGTGTTGCCCTTGGCGCCAGTCGCGCTCGAATTGTCAAACGGTTGCTGACGGAGAGTCTTCTACTGGCAATTGCAGGTGGAGCTCTAGGAACACTGCTGGCCCTGTGGGGAGTTTCTCTGCTTCTGAAATTTGCACCCGCCAATCTGCCTCGCATGGAGGAGATTCGGATTGACCCGTGGGTGCTGGGTTGGACAGCGTTCATCACCATCTTAACCGGCATCGTGTTTGGCTTAGCTCCGGCGTTGCAAGGTTCCCGCTTGAACTTGAACGAGGCGCTCAGGGATGGTGCACGCACTACGGATGGAGCAGGAGGCCGCCGCAGCCGTAACGCGCTGATTGTTATCGAGCTTGCTTTAGCGGTGATGCTGCTTAGCGGCGCGGGACTTCTGTTGAAGAGTCTGTGGCGATTACAAAACGTGGATCTCGGAATCAATCCTGACCGCGTGTTGACGATGCAGGTCGCTTTAAGAGGCCAGCGCTATGAGGATCCGGCGCAGGTTAAAGATTTTAGCGAGCGCTTAATCCAACAGACAAAATCCATCCCCGGTGTCAGGTTGGTTGCATTGACTAATAGCCTGCCGCCTGACGAAACGGAATTCTCAAGCGACTTCAACATTGAAGGACGGAGTGCTCCTACAAACGCGGAACCTCAGATCGCTTATTTCACAAGAGTCAGTCCCGATTACTTCCAGGCGCTCGGCATACCTGTGAGGAGTGGTCGCGCTTTCTCAGGCGCGGACTCGGATGCAGCACCACGCGTGACGCTCATCAACGATACGTTACGACGGAGATTCTTCCCCAATGAAGATCCGGTTGGGAGACGAATCAATTTTGGTCGCGAAGGTGAACCAGATTGGCACCAAATTGTCGGGGTTGTTGGTGATGTGAAATACAACGGTCTCGCAGAAGATATCCAGCCGGCCATTTATCAGCCCGTAGCGCAGCAGGCTAGCTGGGGAATATCGCTGATCCTGAAAACGGACATCGCCGATCCTTTGAGTTTGACTCCAGCGATACGCGGCGAGCTTAGAAAGATCGATCCCGACTTGCCCTTAACGCAGGTCTCCACGATGGATCAACGCATATCAGTGGCAATGGCCCAACCTCGCTTTCGGACAAGCTTGATCGCTTTGTTTGCAGCTGTTGCTCTGCTTCTCGCATGCGTCGGAATCTACGGCGTTGTCTCGTACTCAGTTAGTCAGCGGACTCATGAGATAGGAATCAGAATGGCGCTCGGAGCACAACAAGGTGACATGCTGCGAATGGTGATCAAGCAGACGTTGGTGTTTGCAGCAGCCGGCGTAACGTTAGGGTTAAGTGCTTCGCTCGCGCTAACCGGTTTTATGTCGACGTTGTTATTTGGCGTAGCACCAAATGATCCGCCAACGTTTGTCTTAACTGCTGCGGTGTTGGCGCTCACGGCTCTTTTGGCCGCGTACCTTCCGGCGAGAAGGGCAGCCAAAGTGGATCCCCTGGTAGCGCTTAGATACGAGTAACTTTTTTGTCGAGGAAGTTATGGACAACCTACTAAAAGATTTGCGTTACGGCTTCAGAAGCCTAGTCAAGCGTCCTGCGTTTTCGTTAATTGCCTTGATAGCACTGGCGCTCGGCATTGGCGCCAACACCGCGATCTTCAGTTTAGTAAATGCCGTACTCCTCAAACCGTTACCCTTTCCGGAACCTGATCAGTTGGTCTGGGCCTGGGGAAACATTCGTAACGCTGGCAATCGAGC
The DNA here is from genome assembly GCA_035491875.1 of Pyrinomonadaceae bacterium. Classification (GTDB taxonomy): domain Bacteria; phylum Acidobacteriota; class Blastocatellia; order Pyrinomonadales; family Pyrinomonadaceae; genus PSRF01. The sequence goes on from DATJKB010000564.1 coordinate 11,560, forward strand.
AAGCGTTTCCCCTCCCGATTTCCTCGACTTCCGCAGTCAGAACAAGACGTTCGAACAATTTGCCGCATCAGGCACCTTACCATTAGCAGTGAACCTGACTGGCAGTGGCGAACCTGAGCGTTTGAGCGCTTCAGGTGTGACAGGCAACTACTTTCAAACCTTACGGGTGCAGCCTTCACTCGGTCGAGGATTCACCTTAGAAAATGAACGCCCCGGTCAGGATCTGGTAGCCGTTCTGAGTTATGCGCTCTGGCAGAGTCGCTTTGCGGGCGACACATCAATCGTGAACAAGAGCATCGTGCTTGACGGCAAGAGCTTCCAGGTCATTGGAGTAATGCCAAAGAACTTCACGTTTCCTCAGAACGCCGATCTGTGGATTCCAATCAATTTCGATGGTGACCCAGAGATGAAAATGCGGAAAGCGCACTTCCTGCGGCCCATCGGAAGGCTGAAACCAGGACTCAAGCTTTCTGATGCACAGGCCGATACCGATGCAATCTCCCTGGGACTTGAGAATGTCTATCCAGATTCAAATACCGGTTGGAGCCTAAGACTCGTGTCATTAAGAGAGCAGCTCGTAGGAAACACGAGGGGAACGTTGTTTATTTTGTTCGGTGCAGTTGGTTTTGTGCTGCTCATCGCCTGCGCCAACGTTGCTAATTTGATGTTGGTGCGAGCGGCTACACGACAAAAAGAGATCGCATTGCGTGCGGCACTTGGTGCTAGTCGCATTCGACTCATTCGCCAGATGCTCACTGAAAGTGTGCTGCTTGCAGTGATTGGGGGTGCGTTGGGCGTTCTGATCGCGGTGTTTGGCGTTGATCTGCTCTTAAAGCTTAGTGAAGGAAGTATTCCGATCACAGCAGACGTCAAGATCGATGCAACTGTGATGATGTTTACGCTGTTGCTTTCACTCGGGACCGGCTTGTTGTTTGGCCTTGTTCCGGCTTTTCGCACTTTAAGACTAGGTCTTACTGATTCTCTTAAGGAAGCAGGAAGAACTGGGGGCGGTCAACTACGCAGCAGAACACGTAGCTTGCTGGTGGTATTCGAATGTGCGGTTGCGGTGGTTCTGTTGATTGGCGCGGGCCTTTTGGTCAGAAGTCTTGTTGAGTTACTCAAGACAAACCCCGGATTCGAGACGGATGGAGTCTTGACCATGAGGCTTGACCTGTCGCGAAAGAAATATGACACGCCGGAAAAGGCTGAGCGGTTTTTCGGCGGACTTGAAAGTCAGATCGGCCGCCTGCCCGGTGTTGAGGCTGTCGGACTCATCACCGAACTTCCGCTAAGTGGTCAGCTCAACGACATGCCTTTCACAGTTGAAGGACGTCCACCAGTTTCGATCGATCAAGCCTTCGACTTCGACTTCCGTCGAGTGAATCGTGATTACTTCAAAGCTTTACAAATACCATTGTTGCGTGGACGCAACTTCACTGAACAGGAAGTGGAGCAAAGCCGCAAAGTGTTGCTCGTGAGTGAACAACTCGTTAGCACCGTGTTCCCAAATGAAGATCCTATCGGTAAGCGATTACAGCTCGTAATGGGACCAGATTTATGGGAGATCATCGGAGTTGTAGGCGACATACGTGACCGCTCGTTAAACAGCCAGCCGTTTGGGGCGATGTATATGCCGACGCGGCAAACGGGTAGGAACAATCTCGTCGTCCGCACGCAGGGTGATCCATTGAACCTTGTTGGCGCGATAAGACGAGAGGTTCATGCGATTGATCCAGAGCAGCCCATCTCTGCGATAAGAACAATGAACGATTGGATCGATACCTCAGTCGCGGCCCCGCGCTTTAACACTCTGCTGCTCGGACTATTCGCTGGCGTAGCGCTGTTGTTAGCGACAACCGGAATCTACGGAGTGATGTCGTACGTCGTAGCGCAACGCACTCACGAGATTGGTGTGCGCATGGCGTTAGGAGCTGGCCGCTGGAATGTCTTGAACCTCGTACTTCGACAAGGAATGGGTTTGGTGTTGATTGGAGTAGCGCTCGGTTTGTTTGGCGCTTTTGCACTGACGCGAGTCATGTCATCTCTGTTGTTCGGCGTTACAGCGAAAGATCCGTTTACGTTTGCAGCGGTGGCTATGTTGCTGGCCCTGGTCGCTTTCGTTGCTTGCTACATCCCGGCACGGCGAGCAACGAAAGTCGATCCGTTAGTGGCACTGAGATACGAATGAACAGATTGATGATTTGTGATTGTAGATTTTTGATTGGCCGCCTGGGAGAAGAGATGAATTTTCACCCAGCAATCAAAAATCAAAAATCAACAATCATCAATGTATTTAACGATGGAAACACTCTTTAAAGACGTTCGTTACGCAACGAGAAACTTGTTGAAGCATCCCGGCTTCACCGTCATCGCAGTGATCACGCTGGCGCTTGGCATAGGTGCAAACACCGCAATGTTCAGTGTCATTAATGCGGTGCTTCTTCGTCCCCTCCCGTATCACGAGCCACAGCAGCTGGTAACGATTTGGGAGCAAAGTCCCGAGCGGAACTTGTATGAGATGCCAATCTCCTTTGCCAACCTTCGCGACTGGGTAGACCAGAATCATACGTTCGACCAAATCTCGGCATATACATTCACGAACTTCAACCTGATAGGAGTGGGTGAACCCAAGCGACTCGGAGCCGTCAGAGTCTCTGCCAATCTCTTCTCCGTTATCGGCGTCGCGCCGGAGCTTGGACGAACATTCCTGCCTGAAGAGGACAGGGAGGGCGCCAATCACGTTGTCATCCTCGGTTATGCGCTGTGGAAAAATCGCTTTGGTTCAGACCGCACGATCTTGGGTCGATCGATAACACTCAATAACCAAAGCTACACGGTAGTGGGCGTTATGTCGTCCGGCTTTCAGTTTCCAGTCGGGTTCGGTTACATGGGAAAAGTATTGAATGATCCCACTGACCTCTACGTTCCTATCGCGGCAACCAGCAATGAATTACGACGCGGCAACTATTCATTCTTCGCCCTCGGGCGGCTTAAGCCCGGCGTAACAATCGATCAGGCGCGCGCCGAGATGACGACCATTGAAAGGCGTCTTGAACAGCAATACCCAGACGGCAATACCGGGATTGGCGTGAGCCTGGTCGCAACGCAGGAGCAAACCGTTAAGCAAGTTCGTCCGGCATTGTTGGTTCTACTCGGAGCAGTCGCCTTTCTGCTGCTCATAACGTGCGCCAACATCGCAAACCTTCTGCTAACGCGCGCAGCTTCCCGACAAAAAGAGATGGCGATTCGCAGTGCTTTGGGTGCAAGCCGCCTGGGAGTAGTGCGGCTATTGTTGACAGAAAGCCTGTTGCTTTCGCTCCTGGGCGGACTCGTCGGACTGTTGCTTGCAGTTTGGGTTACAAAGGCACTTATGGCGCTCGCGCCAGACAATATTCCTCGTCTCAATGAAGTTGGAGTTGATGTACGTGTATTTGGCTTTGCCCTTGCCGTCTCAATTGTAACGGGAATCATCTTCGGACTAGCTCCGGCACTCCACGCCACCAAGTTAGATCTGAACGAAGCACTTAAAGACACTCTGAGGGGGTCGATGGAGAGTGCTTTGGGCAAGAGAACGCGAAAGGTTTTGGTTGTTGCTGAAGTCGCATTGTCGCTCATGTTGTTGATCGGTGCCGGGTTGCTGATTAAGAGCTTCTTACGACTCCAGCAGATGAATCTCGGGTTCAATCCAGAAAACGTGCTGTCCGTGCAGTTGGAGCTTCCCGATACAACTTATCCAGAAGAGCGTCAGCAGACAGCTTTCTTTCAAGAAGCCCTTGCGCGGCTGAGTTCTGTGCCGGGCGTAAAGTCAGTTGGCGCAACTACAGGATTGCCATTGACGCTGAGCCTTTCCGGTTCCGATTTCCGCATTGAAGGACATCCCGACCCACCAGCTGGTCAAGAGATGATCATCGAGACGCGCAGCGTCAGCCCCGGTTATTTTGAAACGCTCGGCATTCCGCTGCTGAAGGGTCGCGATTTCTCTGATGGAGACAAGAGCGATGCACCTGCTGCTGCCATCATTAACGCGGAGCTGGCCCGCGTTTACTTTCCAAATGAAGACCCGATAAACAAGCGAATCAGCTTTGATGATCGACAGTCATATATCTCCATCGTCGGCGTAGTCGGAGATGTCAAACAACAGGGTCTCGATTCAAACGCGAAACCAGAAGTCTACTTTCCATATCTTCAAGCGGCTGCGCCTTCAATGAGTATCGTAGTCCGCACTGCGTCCAACCCTTTGAGCGCCGTCGCCTCCGTTAAAAGTCAGATCCAAACGATCGATAAGAATCTGCCCATGGATGATGTGGAGACAATGCAACAACTGCTTTCCATGTCGACGTCCGGACGAAGATTCAACACGTTGTTGTTGAGCTTGTTCGCCATGCTTGCGGTGGTGCTGGCAATGGTTGGTATCTACGGCGTGATGTCGTACTCGGTGACGCAACGCACCCACGAGATAGGTATTCGCATTGCAGTCGGTGCACAAACGAGCGACGTCTTCCGAATCGTGATCGGGCAGGGAATGTTGTTGGCCCTGATTGGGGTGGGTTTGGGCTTGGTGGGAGCGTTCGCCCTGACGCGATTGATGACCACCATGCTTTTTGGCGTTGAGCCGACGGATCCGTTGACCTTCATAAGTCTGGCGGCGCTACTCATTGGTGTCGGCTTGGTTGCGTGTTATGTGCCTGGCAGGAGAGCGACCAGAATTGATCCGTTGGTGGCACTCAGATCCGAATGAAGACATTGATGATTGAAGATTGTTGATTGTCGATCGACAATCAAAAATCAAAAATAAAATTATGGATAGCATCATTAAGGATCTCAAGTACGCACTTCGTTCTCTCATTCGACATCCGACGTTCACGGTCCTTGCAGCGCTGACACTCGCGCTCGGTATCGGCGCCAACACAGCGATCTTCACGGTTGTAAATGCTGTGTTGTTAAGACCTCTTCCTTACGCGAATGCTGAACGCTTGATGATGGTTGGGATCAGTACGCCCACAGTCAAGTTGTTTAATACATCGAAAAACAGATTTCTCTACTGGCGCGAAAAAACTCCATCGTTTGAAGGTCTGACTACTTTTAGAACTTTCTCCGGCCCACTTGTTAATGGTGGAGTAGAACCCGACTACGTGACTGGTCTGCGCGTCTCTGAAGATTTCTTCCGCGTGTTTGCAACTTATCCGCAGATCGGGCGCACCTTCTCGAATGACGAGCAGATGACTAGTGGCCCAAAGGCCATCATCATCACCGACGTATTATGGAAGCGGCAGTTTGCTGCAGCTCCCGACGTCCTGAACAAGTCGGTATCAATCAACAACGTCAATTACACAATTGTCGGCGTAATGCCGGAGACGTTTTGGTTTGAGGTTGACGCGGACTTCATCACGCCTTTGCAACTTGGGACAAGTCGGGAAATTTCCACCGCTGGCCTCAATTATCCGGTGATTGGTCGGTTGAAATCTGGTGTCACCCGCGATCAAGCGCTGGCCGAGATGAAAGTAATCGCGCAGCAATTTCACGATTCCCATCCTAACGAGTTGATAAAAGGCGAAGGCGTCAATGTAGTTGATTACAGAGAATTCATGGTCGGCGAAATTCGTCTGCCGCTGGTTGTGTTGTTGGGAGCTGTCGCTTTCGTACTTCTCATTGCCTGCGCGAACGTCGCAAATCTTCAATTATCGCGGGCCGTAACACGAGTTAGAGAAATCTCAATTCGTGCTGCGATGGGCGCAAGTCGCTGGCGCGTTATGCGACAACTATTAACCGAAGGATTGTTGCTCTCGTGCATCGGCGGAGTGACAGGGTTGTTATTAGCAGTGTGGGGTGTTGCCGCTTTTCGCAGATTGATTCCGGAAGGACTGATCCCGCGGGAAGATCAAATCGGCTTCAGCCCATCAGTATTTATCTTCGCAGCAGCTGTCTCGGTTATTGCTGGCATCGCCTTCGGTCTTGCTCCCGCGTTCCATTCAACGCGGCTCGACCTAACGCATGCACTGAAACAATCAACTGGAACCGGCTCAACAGGCCTGGTACACGGCTGGCTTCGCGGTGCACTCGTTGTTAGTCAGGTGGCTCTTGCACTGGTCCTACTTATCGGTGCGGCTCTTCTCATTCGCACGTTTGCGAATCTACGCAGCGTTGATCCCGGCTTTGATTCCAGCCGCATGCTCACATTCGAATTCGCGCCGCGTGGTCCACAGTACGAAACAACAGCTCAAGTAGCTGAATTCAATCAACGAACGATCGAGCGGATTAGCGCGTTGCCGGGCGTCGAGGCTGTCGCTACGACCAACACTTTGCCGCTTCGACGATGGCTCAATTTGCCTCTCGAGTTCGAAGGGAAACCGGATGAGGTTATCTCCGCGGAGTGGCGAATGATCAGTACTGGTTATTTCGATGCGATGAAGATGAGGATCACTGAAGGACGAAATATATCGGTTGACGATCGCAACACTTCTCCTGGCGTTGCTGTAATTAATGAGTCTTTTGCGCGGAGATACTTTCCCGAAGCAACTCCACTCGGCAAGAGAGTCATTGTTGGCAGAACGATGGGAAAAGATCTGGCGCGCGATATTCCTCTGGAAATCGTTGGCGTTGTCAGCGACAGCAAGCAAACCAGTCTGAAAGACGCGGCACTGCCGACGATCTATGTTCCCACAACGCAAGTGCCGGATAAGTTGATGGCCAACTTCCGTAGCTTTTACTTCGTCATTCGCACTAATGGTGATCCACAGTCATTCGCCGCCGCAGTGCGTCGCGAAATGCTATCGCTCGATAGCCAACAACCAATCAGAAACATTCGGACGATGGACGAAGTCGTCGCCACATCGATCTCTGCCCAGCGATTTCAGATGTCGCTGCTCGCATTGTTTGGAGCAATTGGTCTGGCTCTGTCAGCGGTGGGCATCTATGGCGTGATGGCCTACTCCGTTTCTCAACGCACGCGTGAGATTGGTATTCGCATGGCACTCGGCGCGCAAATGAAAGATGTGTTGCGCATGGTAATTGGGCAGGGAATGAAACTCACGTTGTTGGGAGTTGCGATCGGGCTGGCGGGATCGTTTGCGTTGACGCGTTTGTTGAAGACGTTGCTTTTCGGAGTGCAACCAAACGATCTAACCACGTTCGCAATTGTTTCTGTGGTGTTGGTAGTTGTCGCGCTGTTCGCTTCATACCTGCCGGCGCGTCGTGCAACGAAAGTCGATCCGTTGGTGGCCTTGCGGTATGAGTGAGGAACGCGACTGACCATTGGATCGGTGATGGAAGCCGTTACGGATTGGAAGTATGGAACAGCTTTTAAAAGATTTTGCTTATGCGATTCGAAGCTTGCTGAAGCGCCCCGGCTTCACGGCTGTGGTTCTTCTAACGTTGGCGCTCGGCATCGGCGCGAACACTGCCGTTTTCAGCGTCGTGAATGCAGTCCTGTTTAGAGAACTTCCGTTTCACGCGCCCGAAGAATTGGTGACTCTGTGGGAAAGAAATCCAGAGCGCGGTTATGAGCAGAATCCACCGGCGGCGGGCAATTACGTTGACTGGCGTGAGCAGAATCAGGTGTTTGCGGAGATGGCCGCTTATGCACCGTCGCGCCAGTTTAATGTTTCGCTCGGCGATCAGCCCGAGCGATACGCTGGCGCCGTCGTGTCAGCCTCGCTGTTTGAAGTGCTGGGAGTTGGTCCACTGAAAGGACGCGTCTTTACCAAAGAGGACGAGACGCCAGGAAACAACCAGGTCGTTCTTATCAGCTACAACCTTTGGCAAACGAAGTTGTCTGACTTTAAGGAGCCCGAAGGCAAAACCATCACACTTAACGGCAAACCGCACACGATTGTTGGCGTGATGCCGGAAGGTTTCCAATTTCCGGGTGGGAGCGGAACGGTGCTTCGCATCTTTACGCCTGCGCCTGCGGAACTTTGGGTCCCATTAACTCTCAATGAGGCGGAGCTTCGACAGAGGTCCAGTCACTACCTGAATGTGATTGCGCGTGTTAAGTCAGGCATAACGGTGGACCAGGCAAGATCCGAGATGAACGGAATTCAGGAACGGATAGAGCATCTTTATCCGACGTTCTATGTGGGCTCTCATGTGACGATCGTGCCGCTTTCAGAACAGGTCGTCGGAACTGTGCGGCGGCCGGTGTTAATCCTCTGGGGTGCGGTTGGGTTTGTGCTACTGGTAGCATGCGCGAACGTTGCGAACTTAATGTTGGTCCGTTCAACTGCTCGCCAGCGCGAGATAGCAGTACGGACCGCGTTGGGCGCGACGCAATCACGCGTCATTCGCCAACTGCTAACTGAGAGCTTGCTTCTTTCTTTGGTTGGAGGAGGTGCTGGAGTACTTCTCGCCGTTTGGTTCGTTCGCGCATTCGCGAGAATCGTCCCACAAAGTTTTCCACGTCACGAAGAGATCTCGCTGGATTTCGGTGTTCTCCTTTTCACCTTAGTCATTTCTGCACTCACCGGGTTGCTGTTCGGACTTGCACCCGTTTTGCAATCAATCAAAGTGGATCTTACTGAAGCCTTAAAAGCAGGCGGAAGAAGTGCGACCGAGTCTGGTCCATCTCGACAATTTCGGAATGTACTTGTCACAGCGCAGCTCGCGCTCACGTCGGTCCTATTGATAGGAGCGGCGCTAATGATCCAGAGCTTTCGCAACCTCGGGAATGTTCGTCCGGGCTTTAACACGGATCGACTCTTAACGATGGAGCTCTCGGTGCCAGTCGACAGTTATCCAGAGGCGCGGCGCGCAGCATTTATGCAGCAACTTATTGAGCGCACAAGAACACTACCCGGCACGCTCTCGGTTGCCGCTGCCAAGCACCTTCCACTCAGCGGCGACAACATGAACTTCGCATTCGACATCGAAACGCGGCCATTTGGTGAAGGCAAATCACCCGGCGCTGATTGTCGAATAGTTACTGCCAACTACTTTGCAACTCTTGGAATTCCGTTGGTGAAAGGTCGGCTCTTTAGTGATGGCGATGATTTGAAAGCGCCCCATGTTCTGCTCATCAACGAGGCAATGGCCCGTGATTTCTTTCCGAACGAAAACCCTTTGGGCCAGCGAATGCAGCTCGGCATAAATGGTTACACCGGACAGATCGTCGGCGTCGTGGGTGATGTGAAGCATGTTGGACTCGATGCGCAAGCAAATCATGAAGTTTACATGTCGTATGCACAGGCGCCGTTTGCGGTAGACATGATTTTAATCGCGAAGACACTCAACGATCCTTTGCAAACCGCGACGCTGGTGCGAAGCGAGATCAAAGGGTTGGATCCGCAGATTTCTGTAGGGAAGGTCAGAACGATGGAGGCAATTGCGAAGGAGTCGATTGCCCATACGAGGTTCAGAACTCTGCTGTTGACGATGTTTGGAGCTGGCGCGTTAGTGCTTGCTGCTATCGGCATCTACGGGGTGATCTCATACTCGGTTTCACGCCGCCTACAAGAAATCGGTATTCGTATGGCGTTGGGCGCGCAGGCTACCAACGTCCGTAATCTTGTTATTACGAGTGGACTCAAATTGGCGCTCGCGGGCGTGGTGATCGGTGTGGCCGTCGCCTTCGCGATCACGCGCTTGATGAGCAGTTTGTTATTCGGATTAGACCCAACCGACACGCTCACCTTTGTGAGCGTTCCAATCCTGTTGCTGGTTGTCGCGTTAGTAGCCTGTTACATCCCGGCGCGCCGCGCAACTAAAGTCGATCCGCTAGTGGCGCTGAGATACGAATAAGAATTTGAGAGTGAGGATCGCTAGTGAGATTAATCATTGTGGCAAACAGTCAGTACCGAAACGCGGTAGCGTCGGGTCCAGTTTCCTTTAGCGGGCCTGGCGAGGTACACGGACCCGACGCTACCGCGTTTCGGTACTGACTGTTTGCCACGTGATCGCTCAGATTTCAAAGGAGACAGACAGATGACGAGAGGATTGTTGTTAGTCGGCGTGATGGTTTTGATGTTTGCGATGCCAGCGTTGGCCCAGGACGGAAGTGCAGATCGTGAAGCTGTTCGAGCCGCCGTGCTTGATTACGTTGAAGGTATCTACAACGTCGAACCCGCGCGAATCGAGCGCAGCGTAAGTCCGAATCTCGCCAAGATGGGCTTCTATCGTCCGCCCACGGAGACTGCGTACCGTCCCGGAAGCAAGATGGCCTTTGAGCAACTAGTCAACATCGCCAAAAACTTCAACAAAGATGGAAAGCTTAGCAAAGACGCTCCGAAGGACATCGTGATCTACGACGTGTTGGACCAAACAGCGACGGTGAAGCTGACTGCCGACTGGGGCACAGACTATATGCATCTCGCGAAGATCGATGGCAAGTGGATGATCGTCAACGTGCTTTGGCAGAGTCATCCGCCGAAGAAATAACGAAGACTGGTCTTAGGTCTTGAGGCTTTGGTCTTTCTTTTTGAGTTCAAGGCCAAAGACCAAAGACCAAAGGCCAAAGACCAAAACACGGGGTTTACAGTGGAAAGACTTATTCAAGATATTCGCTACGGCATCAGAACTCTCCTCAAGAGACCGGGCTTTGCTGCAATTGCGGTTCTTACGCTGGCGCTGGGCATCGGCGCAAACACCGCAATCTTCACGCTTGTTAATGCGGTCTTGTTGAAGTCGTTGCCGGTAACCAAGCCAGAAGAACTCGTCCTGTTCAGCGATGCAACTAACGAAGGCACGTCGATCGACGATGTTCCCAAAACAGGAGAATGGAGACGCTTCTCATACGCGTCGTACGAATACTTCCGCAATCACAACGAGTCGTTTCAAGACATCACTGCTATCCGTAGCGGTGACAGCAACCTCAGTGTTCGCAAGAGTGGGTCACAGAGTGGTGAATCGGCACAGAGAGCAGCAGCTCAGCTCGTCTCCGGTAATTACTTTTCTGTGCTCGGTGTGACGGCAATGCGGGGCCGTGTTCTTACACCGGCAGACGATGCTGCAAGCGCGCCACCGGCGGCCGTTATCAGCCACAAATATTGGCAGACACAATTGAATAGTGACCCCGGGATCGTCGGCAAGAATCTTGTTCTGAATGGTACTGACTTCAGCGTGGTGGGCGTCATGCCCGCAGAGTTTTTTGGCGAGCGCGTCAGGCGTCCTCCGGATTTCTGGATTCCTTTGTCGTTCCAACCGCAGATTGAATTACGCGGCTCATTTCTTCAAAACACCCAGGCCTATTGGCTGATGATCATGGGTCGTTTGAAACCCGGCATCTCGATGCAACAAGCACAAGCGAGTGTCAATCTTGCGTTGCAGCAGTTCTTAACGGACCAAGCAGGGAGCGAGCTCAGGGATGATCGACGCCGCAGTATTCAGGAAACGCACGTCACGCTTGCATCAGGCGCAGGTGGAATTTCCGGACTGCGGAGACGCTACTCGACACCGCTGCGTATGCTGATGGTCATCGTTGCGCTTGTTCTTCTGATCGCGTGTGCCAACGTCGGCGGATTGTTGTTGTCGCGGACCACGTCGCGAAAGCCGGAGATTTCATTACGGATGGCTCTTGGCGCGTCGCGCCCGAGGATCCTGCGACAACTAGTCACCGAAAGCATGTTGCTAGCATTGTTGGGAGGCGTGCTTGGCGTAGTGCTTTCGATTTGGGCCGTCATGTTGCTAGTTCGGTTGGTTGCGAGAGAAGCGCCGCTCGACACACTCCCTGATCTCACCGTGTTGGGGTTCACCGCGGCACTATCAATTATTTCCGGTGTTCTCTTCGGTTTTCTGCCAGCACTACGCGCCAGCAAGATTGACTTAGTTTCAGCAATGAAGCAGCGAACTGCGACGCGAACCGGCAAACTGCATATCAGTACCTCCGCAGCTCTCGTTGTCCTGCAGGTGAGCCTTTCAATGGTCCTACTCACCGGCGCCGGATTATTCGCGGGCAGCTTGCTGCAATTGCACAAAGAGAACCTTGGCTTTGATCGCAATAACGTGCTCGTCGTGGATATCGATCCTCGTCTGGCTGGATACAAGCCGAACGAACTTCCTTTGCTCTACCAAAGACTACTTGATCGATTGAATGCTGTCCCTAATGTTCGCTCGGTAACGATGGGCACATACGCACCGTTGAGCGGCAGTGGTCGTAGGAGCAGCATCACGATTCCCGGATTTACCGCGACCAATAATGACGACATCGTCGTTGGAGACATTCTCACGGGACCAAATTACGCTCAGACGCTGGGCGTTCCTCTGCTTCAAGGACGCGAAATAGGACCACGCGATACAACCACTTCACACAACGTCGCCATCGTCAATCAAAGCTTCGTCAATCTCTACTTTCAGAATCAGAATCCGATCGGGCGAACATTCAGTTTCGACGATGTAGAGCGCCCAAGTGGGTCGATTGAAATAGTCGGTGTTCTCGGTGACATCAAAACAGACGATCCCCGCGAGCCGGCAGAAGCCACAATTTATCGTCCCATTCTTCAGGTCCAGGACGAATCTGCATATACGGTGACGATTCATGTCCGTACACATGGCGAGGCTTCAGGTTTGGCTCCGAGCGTACGACAGGCAATCAATGAGATCGATCGCACGCTGCCAATCTTTGCAGTTACCACGCTCGACGACAGCTTCAACCAAAACTTGAGACAAGAACAACTGATCACGCAGCTGGTTAGTTTCTTCGGGGCCTTAGCACTGATGCTTGCCGCGATCGGTTTATACGGGCTGATGGCCCATGGTGTAGCGCGTCGAACAAATGAGATTGGCATTCGAATGGCGCTCGGCGCACGTCGAGGAGCGATCGGTTGGATGGTTTTGCGAGAGACGCTTTTGTTGGTTGTTGTGGGTCTTCTCGTGGGTGTGCCGGCGGCCATTTTTGCAGCACGTTTCATTTCGTCTCAACTGTTTGGCTTGAGTCCGGGTGACCCAATGACATTGGCATTGGCAGCCGCTGTTCTCATCGTTGTCGCAATCCTGGCGGGTTATTTACCGGCGCGGCGCGCAACGAAAGTCGATCCGTTGGTGGCGCTCAGATATGAGTAGAGAGAAATAGGACTAATAGGACCAATACCGACTATCGAGCAACGCTATGGACACATTAATCAAAGATGTTCGATATGGGCTGCGAAGTCTTCTAAGGCGACCTGCGTCAACGAGCCTCGCAGTTCTCGCGCTCGCTTTGGGGATAGGTGCAAACACGGCGATCTTCAGTGTTGTAAACAGTGTTCTACTTCGTCAGTTGCCATTTGTAGAGCCGGAACGTGTTGTCTCCGTTTGGGAGCGCGGTGTCCGCGCAGGTTTGGATGGCAGTGAGTTAGCGCCGGCGAACTTTATCGACATACGCGATCAGAACACCGGTTTTTCTGACGTTGAAATATTTAGCGAAAAGAGTTTGAACCTATCCAACTCTGGCGAGCCTGAACGGCTTGATGGACTGATGGTATCCGCAAAGACGCTTGGCTTGCTCGGCGTCCAGCCGACACTTGGTCGTACTTTCAGTCCCGAGGAAGATCAACCCGGACAGAATAAAGTTGTTGTCCTCAGCGATCGTTTGTGGCACCGGCGCTTCAATCGTGATCTAACGATCGTTGGAAAAACGATCACACTCGATTCGCAACCGTTTACCGTGATCGGCGTAATGCCTGAAGGCTTCTTCTTTCCCGCACGCGACACACAACTTTGGATACCCTGGGCCATGGGGCCGGACGAAGCTGCGGGCCGAGGGGATCACTATGTACGTGCTGTGGCGCGGCTGAAGCCAGGTGTTTCCATTACTGCAGCTAACGCTGATCTGCAGACAATCGGCAAAAGGCTGGAGGCGGAATATCCAAAAACGAACGAGGGGCTGACGTTTTTTGCAAGCAGTTTTCATGATGACTATGTCGGTAAGATTCGAAGACCTCTGTTCATCATGCTTGCGGCTGTCGCTACGGTACTACTGATAGCTTGCGGCAATGTTGCCAATCTGCTGCTTGCGCACGTCGCGAGTAGACGGAAGGAGATTTCTGTCAGAGCGGCGCTGGGAGCAACACGCTGGTCTATAGTTCGGCAGTTTTTTATTGAGAGTGTTTTGTTGGGTCTCGCTGGTGGAGCTCTGGGTGTACTTGTCTGCGTTTGGGGCGTTTCCGTCCTTACGAGTTTACTTCCGGAAACTCTTTCCCAAATCAGGGCCGTCAATATCGATGCGCGCGTACTTCTGTTTAGTTTGTCAGCAACCCTGTTCACCACGCTGGTCTTTGGTTTGTTTCCAGCGCTTCAGGCTTCTCGCGCACAGCTGACACCGACAATGAAGGAAAGCGGACCTGTGATCAGCGGTTGGCGCTCTTCTCGAACGCGACGTGCTTTGCTGGTTACCCAGGTTGCTTTAGCCGCTGTCCTTCTGGTTGCTTCAGGACTCCTCCTTCGAAGTTTTGCACGGCTGCTGAACGTCGATCCCGGATTCAAAACCGACAATCTGCTTACGATGCGCATGGTGTTGCCATTTCCGAAGTATGGCGCACAGGAGAGTCGTCGTGCGTTTTATGACGACGTATTGAGGCGCATCCAGGACATACCTCAAGTCGAATCGGCCGGCATGATTTCGTTCCTGCCTCTGTCCTTCGGCGGAATGAACTTCAGTTTCAGTGTCGAAGGTCAGACTCAAGTGTCAGATATGAATTTACCCATGGCGCTCTACCGCGTGGTGAGTCCTGACTACTTCCGAACAATGGGCTTATCAGTTCAGGGCCGAACCTTCGATGTTCATGACGACTCGAAAGCTCCTGCGGTTGTAGTAATCAATCGTCGCATAGCAAATCAGTTTTGGTCGGGATCAGATCCAATCGGGCGGCGCTTGAAGATCGGCGCAATAGATTCGCCTAACCCGTGGGCAACTGTCATCGGGGTTGTGAGTGAAGTCCGCCAGGGAGGTCTTTACGGAGAACCCGGATTCGAGTGGTACACGCCATACGCTCAGGAGCGAAGAGGCTTTGTCGCTCCTCGAGACTTGATTGTCAGAACAAAGGCTGACTCGCAATCGATTGCCGCGGCTGTTCGCAGGGCAGTATGGGAGGTCGATAAAGATCAACCTGTTTCAAGTGTGCGAACCATGGATCAAGTCGTCTCTGACACGGTTTCGCGTGAGCGATTCCAGACAGTGTTGCTGACCATCTTCGCCGGGTTGGCTCTGTCACTGGCCTGTATCGGACTCTACGGTTTGATCTCTTATACCGTGACCGATCGCACGCACGAGATCGGGTTGCGCATAGCCCTTG
This sequence comes from Pyrinomonadaceae bacterium, assembly GCA_035491875.1. Lineage (GTDB taxonomy): Bacteria > Acidobacteriota > Blastocatellia > Pyrinomonadales > Pyrinomonadaceae > PSRF01. The sequence continues at coordinate 26,757 of DATJKB010000564.1, forward strand.
GTGCGCGGCGTTGGAATGTATTGAGCCTGGTTATTAATCAAGGACTCACGTTGACGTTGATTGGGATCGCGATTGGGCTGACGGCCGCGTTCGCGCTAACGCGAACACTGGAGGCGATGCTTTTCGAAGTAACTCCAACCGATCCGCTGACATTCCTCGTCGTCCCTGTGATGTTACTGAGCGTGGCGCTACTCGCTTGTTATGTGCCGGCGCGGCGCGCGACGAAGATCGATCCACTGGTGGCGTTGAGATACGAATGAAGGTGTAAACCATGCACACACTCCTACAGGATCTTCGCTACGGTATCCGGGTGCTATTCAAGCAGAAGACTGTCTCGGCCATCGCCTTGCTGTCGCTGGCTCTGGGAATTGGGGCCAACACAGCGTTGTTCAGCATTGTCAATGCGACATTGCTGAAGATGCTGCCTGTCAGAGAACCCGAACGACTGGTCCTTTTCAGATCGGTAGCACCGCAAGAGTTCAGTCCCGGCAGTTACAACGGTAGCACCAGGCCTGATCCTGCTACCGGCGGCCGGTCCATGACCTCCTTTCCGTACCAGAGCTTCCAGCGTATGCGTGAGCAAGATAGTCCGCTGTCCGATCTCATTGCATACGGTAGAGTCTCACTCAATGTTAACGCGGACGGTCAATCCGACGTTGCGAACGGACAAGCAGTATCAGGCAATTACTTCACAGCCCTCGGCGTGCTACCGATCCGTGGTCGTGTACTAAACGATGAAGACGACAAGCCTGCAGCTACTCCGGCAGCCGTGATCAGTTACCGTTACTGGCAACGACGTTTCGCGGGCAACGACGCGGTAGTCGGCAAGCAGATCAATCTAAACAACCTCGCGTTCACAATCGTTGGCGTCACTCCTCAGGGCTTTGATGGAACGCAAGGAGTCGGCACCACGCAGGACATCTCGATTCCAATCTCAACTGAGCCACAGCTCTACGTCGACCGGAGCCGGTCGTATCACAGTGGAGCAGGAATCTGGTGGTTGCGGCTGATAGGGCGATTGAAACCAGGCGCGACCGCCGAACAAGCGCGTGCTCAACTCGAGAATACCTTTCTCCAGTCAGTGGTCGAACATCGCACCGCACGGCAAGCGCAGGCGCAAGCAAGCGGCGGTAACGTCATCACTAACCTGGATCCCAAACTTTATCCACGTTTGTATCTTGACGCCGGTGGTCAGGGCGAGATGAATCAGCGAACGGGTTTAGCTTCGTCACTCTATTTTCTGCAGGGAGTGGTTGGGCTTGTTCTCCTGATTGCCTGTGCCAACGTCGCTAATCTTCTGCTTTCGCGGGCCGCGTCGCGTCAGAAAGAAATTGGATTACGACTGGCTTTGGGCGCAAGCCGATGGCGATTAGTCCGGCAGTTGTTAACCGAAAGTGTGCTCTTGTCGGTCCTCGGAGGATTGTTAGGAATTCTGTTCGCTATCTGGATCAAGGATGGAGTAATGGCTGTGAGGGAGTGGGGCGGACGTGGCATGAGTGCGCTCGACCCAAGTCTTGATTGGCGTGTACTCGGATTCACGCTTGCACTCTCATTAGTCACGGGAATTGTCTTTGGCCTGGCGCCAGCCTGGCGCTCAACAAGAGTTGACCTCACACCGACGCTGAAGGAAGGCGGACGCGGTTCGAGCGCCAGTTCGCGTTCTTTATTGAGTCGGGGACTTGTCGTCGCCCAAGTTGCTCTTTCGCTACTACTTTTGGTAGCCGCCGGACTATTCGTTCGAACTCTGCTCAACCTACAAAGAGTCGATACCGGCTTCAATACCCGAAACCTGTTGCTGTTTGGAATACAACCTGGACTGATTGGCTACAAGGAGGAGAAGTTACAGCAGCTTTATGAACAGATGAGCAGTCGTCTCGAGACGGTGCCCGGCGTCGAGGCGGTCACGTTCTCGCGCAACACCTTGCTTTCACAAGGAGCAAGTTCACGTAGCGTCTTTCTCCGCGAAGCATTGAATCGTCCGCCTGACTCGGAGGGGCGCACCAGCCCAAGTGGTGAGAGCCATCTGCATCAGGTGCGCGAAAACTTTCTTGAAGCAATGCAGATTCCTTTACTTGCAGGACGGACGTTGCGAGCTCAGGACGACACGAAATCTCCCAGAGTTGTTGTTGTCAATGAGACTTTCGCGAAGTTGTATTTTCCAAATGAGAACGCCGTTGGCAAACGCTTTACCTTTGATACCAAGAAACCGGATGAGATCGAGATAGTCGGCATCGCGAAAGATGCCAAGTACACTCGCCAGCGCGACGACGTGCCGCCGACGGTTTACTCACCGTTTCGTCAGGAGCTCCGAGGCGTGGCGGGCGTGACTTTTGAAGTGCGAACCACAGGCGATCCAACAGCATCGGTTAACGCGATACGTCAGGCTGTTCGCGAGATCGACAGGAATCTGCCCCTCAACGACATCAAGACGCAAGTTGAACAAGCCGACGAGATACTTGGAGCGGAGCGATTGTATGCCAAGCTCCTGACACTCTTCGGCCTGGTGGCTCAACAACTCGCTTCAATAGGTTTGTTCGGCGTACTCGCTTATTCCGTTTCGCAACGTACTCATGAAATAGGCATTCGCATGGCCCTTGGTGCGAATCGCGGCGCGGTAATGATGATGGTTTTACGGCAAGGGATGGTGCTGGCCGTGCTTGGCATAGCGCTGGGTTTAGTTGGTGCTTATGTGTTGACGAAATACCTTGAGAGTTGGATCAACCTAAAGCAAATCCTGTTTGGCGTCGAGGTCTCGGATCCGTTCACTTACATAGCGATAGCAATGTTGCTAACGGTGGTTGCCTTGGTTGCGTGTTACATCCCCGCGCGAAGAGCAACGAAGGTCGATCCGTTGGTGGCGTTGAGATACGAATGAGATCATTGCCGATTTGTGATTGCCGATTGCCGATTATAAATCCGTTATCGGGATCAGAACTGAATAGGAAGTAATGACCGACAATAAAACCAAAAATCGGCAATCGGCAATCGGCAATCGGAAATAAATTTATGGACACATTGATTCGCGACATTCGTTATGCGGCACGTGCACTAGCCAAGCGGCCAGGCTTCACGGCGATCGTGTTGTTGACTCTCGGCCTGGGCATTGGCGCGAGCACGGTGATTTTCAGCGTCGTCAACAGCGTAGTACTCAGAAATCTTCCCTATCGACAGCCGGACAGAATCGTTGCGATTCAGGAACTGAGTGAGAAGCGCACGAGAGTCCAGGTTACCTCGGCAAATTTTCTCGACTGGCGCGCACAGAACACCGTTTTTGAACATCTCGCTGCAATTCGAGAAGGCACGTCGAACCTCGCGCTTTCGGATAGCGCCGAACGAATTGACATAGCCCAAACGTCAGCCAATTTCTTTGATGTATTCGGTGTTGTTGCCGCACATGGCCGTCTCTTCATTGCCTCTGACGAACAGGCCGGGCATGAGCCGATTGTCGTTCTTGGCCATGCACTCTGGCAGAGCAAGTTTGGTGTAGATCGAGGAGTTGTCGGTCAACCAATCAGGCTTGACGGTAGAAACTACACCGTAGTTGGTGTTGCGCCGCCTGGGTTTCAGTATCCCGCTAAAACTGAAGCGTGGTTACCGCCACTCAAACTTGTTCCTGAGTTGTTTCCGGATCAAGACGTCACGCAAACGCGTGGCATGGGCTACCTCTCTGCTGTCGCATTGTTGAAACCCGGCGTGTCGTTACCTCAAGCCGCCGCCGAAATGGAAACGATCACAGCGCGCTTACGTCAGCAGTTTCCTGAATCCAACAACAATCGTTCTAATAAAGTTGTCTCACTCCATCGACACCTGATCGGCGAAACAGACACCATGCTTTGGTTACTGTTGGGCGCGGTCACGTTTGTACTGCTAATCGCCTGTGCAAACGTCGCCAACCTTTTGCTCGCCAACGCCGCCGGACGCCAGAAAGAAATCGCAATTCGCACCGCTCTCGGAGCTTCGCGATTCAGGGTAGTGCGACAGCTCTTTACTGAGAGCGCTCTTCTGGCACTTGCCGGAGGAGCAGTGGGCTTGTTCCTCTCTGTTTGGGGCGTACCGCTGATCACTCGATTACTTCCACGTGAGTTTCCGCGCCTCAACGAGATCCAAATGGATTGGCGAGTGCTTGGCTTCACGCTCACTGCGTCAGTATTCACCGGACTTCTGTTTGGACTCGCGCCCGCATTCCACATTACTAAGTTTGGAATGCAGGATGCGATGAAAGAGAGCAGCCATGGTGCCGGTGGGAGCGTCCATCGAAGTCGCTTGCGTCACGCATTGATTGTTGCGGAGGTTGCACTGTCGGTCGTCTTGCTTGCTGGAGCAGGATTGCTCCTTCGCAGCTTTATGCAACTGCAATCAGTGAATGCGGGGTTTACTCCTGAACAAGTATTGACTGCACGGTTGACGCCCTCAGGTGAACATTTCCGAACGGATACCGATACCGACTACATCAACTACTACAACAAAGTGCTACAGCGTATTGCCAGCGTACCGGGCGTTCGTGAGGCCGGAGCAATTAACACGCTGCCGCTCAAAAAGGGTCCAACACTCCGATTCCGGATCGAAGGCCGACCTCCTCTCCCAATCGATAAATGGCCGCCGGCAAACTACCGCAGCGTTAGTCCGAACTACTTTCATGTGATGAACATCCCGGTGTTGCAAGGCCGACCATTCATGGACCGCGATAACGAGCAAGCGCCGAGGGTCTTATTGGTGAACCAGTCTCTGGCCCAACAAAATTTCGGCGGCGAGAACGTGGTTGGAAAACGAATCAATTTCGGAAGGACCGACAGTAATCAACAACCCGTTTGGCTGGAGATTGTCGGAGTCGTCGCGGATGTAAAGAACCAGGAGCTGAAAGAACAGCCGGAGCCGGAAGTTTATTTCTCAACTCAGCAGAGTCCGTTTGAAGCGATGTCGATTGTGATCAGATCGACGGTTGAACCAAACAGCATCGCTGCGGCGGTCCGTCAGGCTGTTAATGAAGTCGATAAAACGGTGCCTATTGCTGATATCGAAACAATGGATCGCATCGTCACAGAATCTGTGATGCAGCCTCGGTTCAATATGGTCCTACTTGGATTGTTCAGTGCGATAGCGCTTGTGCTGTCTGCCGCCGGAATCTACGGCGTCACGTCATACACCGTTACTCAGCGCACACACGAACTTGGAATTCGCCTGGCCCTCGGAGCGCAACTCGGCGACGTCTTGAAACTGATCCTCAAGCAGGGCCTGATCGTGATTTTCATCGGAGTGGCAATTGGATTAGTTGCCGCCTTTCTTTTGACGCGTTTGTTGAAGACGCTCGTTTTTGGAGTGAGCACAACCGATCCACTGACGTTCATCGGTATCACTTTGTTGCTGTCGTTGGTTGCGCTGATTGCGTGCTACGTACCGGCACGCAGAGCAACGAAAGTCGATCCGTTAGTGGCGCTTAGATATGAATGATGACTTGGTCTTTGGCCTTTGGTCTTAGGCCTTAAGCCTTAGCCCCAACAGACCAAAGACCAAAGCACAAAGACCAAAGGCCAAAGAAACGACACATCAATGACCAGACTAATTCACGACATCCGTTTTGCGAGCCGCAGCCTGATGAAACGACCTGCGTCCACGCTACTTGCTCTGATGGCTCTGGCGTTGGGTATTGGTATGAACACGGCGATCTTCAGCGCGGTAAATAACGTTCTGCTGCGCCGGCTACCGTTTCGTGATGCAGATCAGGTCGTGTCGGTGTGGGAGCGAGGTTTGAGAGCGGACATCGATCGCAACGAGTTGGCGCCCGCAAACTTCCTCGACTTGAAGAAACAGAACGAAGTGTTTGTTGATATCGGCGCATTCGGTGAAAAGAGTTTCAACCTCTCGGGTGTCGGCGAACCCGAACGACTCGACGGCTCATTAGTATCTGCGAACGTCTTGAGTCTACTGGGAGTTCAGCCACTACGCGGACGTACCTTCGCATTAGAAGAGGACCAACCTGATCAGAATCAGGTGGTCGTTCTCAGTCACAATCTATGGGAACGCCGCTTCAATCGTGACGACTCTATTGTCGGGCAGAAAATTACTCTTGATGCCCAGTCGTTCACGGTCATCGGCGTAATGCCGCGAGGGTTCTTCTTTCCTAACCGCACAACGGAACTGTGGACGCCTCTTGCAATGGGCCCAGACGAAGCTGCTGGACGAGGTGATCACTACCTGCGAGTAATTGGTCGCTTAAAACCCAACGTCACAATTGAACGGGCGAGCCAGAACCTACGAACGATAGGTTCACGACTCGAAGCTGAATTCCCACGTACGAACGAACATCTAACGTTCTTCGCAAACTCTTTTCAAGATGACTACGTGGGTAAAATCCGCACACCGTTATTGATAATGCTGGCTGCAGTCGGCGTTGTGCTGTTGATCGCGTGCGCGAACGT
>DATJKB010000565.1:0-7070 GCA_035491875.1 Pyrinomonadaceae bacterium
CATCACGAACGAGCTTCACCAAAAAGTTTCCGTTCACCCCTTCGTCATGATGGAGCGGGACGAGGTTGAGGTTATAAGCACGCAGGAATGCGCCGACCGCCAGAATCGCGATCGCGGCGATTCTCCAGAAACGTTCCGAGACGTCAGTCGTCGCCGCGTCACTCTGATTTCTATCCGCGGGGCCGAACGTCGAAACCGGCTTTTTATTGGCGCTGGACTTTGTAGAGCGTGTACTCACCAACCTCACCAATCTTTGGATATTGTGAGAAGAACTGCTCGTTAACCGGCATAACTAAACGCTCAAGCGGACCTACAACGACATACTGAATCTGATAGTTGTAAAGCAACTGTTCGGCGTCGATACCGCCCAGGTACATCCTTTTCAAATCGCCTTCACGACGAACGAAGTTGAGGCCGTGTGTCCATATGTGTCCCGGATACCCCATCAGCGATCGCCGGCCGCTGAGAAACACCGGATTATTGTGAACCGGAGCGTGCATGATCAACGACCGCGGCGGTGTGCGTTGTTTGATCATTTCAGCGAAACGAATTCCAGAATCGTCAAACAGCGAATACTTTACCGATCGAAACGCGATGCCCGCCACTTCGACAGCGCCCGCCAATGTAAGTGTCGCAAACAGAACGACCGCAATCACCCGTTTCACGGCGCCTTCACGCCAGAGTCGCGCCAACAACAAAGCAACTAACGGAGCCGACGCAACCCACCAGTAAAAAAGTACCTTAATGTTGTCCCAAATCCAGGGTGCCATCTTGAGAAAGTTGGGAACGATGAAGCACAACGTGAATGGTAAGTAGAACAGCAGCAGACGCTTCTTTATCAGATAACCCTCGCCACGCAGAAGCACCGCCGCGATGATTAACGGAATCGCCAGGCCGGTGTTCTTAAACCAAAACCAGATCGGATTCTCCTGACCGTGGTCCCATCCCACTTCCCAGGCGAAGAATGAGCCGGTACTAACAGCGGTTTGAGAGGTGGACCACAAGAGTTGTGGAAGGGCAATCGCGCTTGCCACAACCATGAAGGTAAGCCATTCGCGCCAGCGTGGTATCAGGAGTGCCAGAACGGCACTCATTACCATTACGACCACGAACGTATGAGCGTGAACGAGTGGTAGAAAGCCGGCCGCAATTCCGGCGGCAACCATGCGGCGAGATGAGACTGAATGCTTCGATTTTTTGGTTTGCGTCCCCCTGTCTTTCAACTGTTTCTTCTTCGGTGGCGCAATAACCTCCTCTTCCTTTTCAGTCGCCAACCACCATTGTGTGAACACAATGATCGCGAGAGGTAGTCCCATCAAAAAACCTCTCTGTGGGACAAGAAGTGCTGAAACTGCATTGCCCCATCGCCAGGTTGTTTCCGGAATCACTGTCAGCGACGGAGGCAGATTGGCGAGCACACCCAGCAATCCTGACTCATTCTCGTTGGCTCTTGTAAACAGCAGCACCCAACCAAACCCACCATTCAGGATCACCAAAACCGGAGTGATAACCGCCGCCAGTCGATCACGCAGCAGTACCCATGCCCAGCGATGCAGAAGCCCTATAAACGCCATCGCAAGCATGATGTTCTCGACGAACATCGACTGCTCCAGGCTGGCTCCACAGCGAACAAACATCGACGCGATGAAATCCGAGATGAAAGGATAAGTGAAACTAACGCCGGCGTATGTCGGATCTTCTGGCGGGAAATTATTGCCGAACGCGAACCCCGTTATCACGCTGATATGAAATGGCAGGTCACCAAAATTGTTGTAGTCGCCGGTGCTCATCCCGGTTGGATCAACCATCATCGCGCGACTGAAGACCTTCAAAAACACAACGAACACTGCCAGGTAAAAGACAATGTAAAGAAGTGAGACTATGTCGGGAGAGTTAAGGAATCGTCGAATGCTATGGGTCTGCAGTGCTACATCGTCTTGAACTTGCTTTCGCCAATTCGGCGAAAGCAGCATGAGTAAAGGTGCGGTGGTCACCAGAAGAGAGATAACTACCGCATTGCCTGTTAATCCAATGAAAGAGGCGACGACGAAACCGACCAGGCCCAGTGCTCCAAGTCCGAGGCAGGCTCCGGAACAGAGGCGTGCGGCGAATGACGCCTTGTCGTCGTATAGATAAGTAGCGACTGCGCCGCCGAGCGTAACGAGAAAAGCGATTGTGAGAGTGACTGTCATTCGGTTACTCGAACAGCCACCGCGCTTCTGCTTTCAATGATTGTCGTAACGATTCCCACGGTATTCAGAACAGACGCGGATTATACAGTACCGTTTGCAGTATCAAACCGTTATCGTGCAATGTAGACTTGTTCCACCAGTAGAAATCATCAACGCTATTTTAAAGACAAGGTAAATTGAGATGTTACGCGCAGGTATCGTGGGACTTCCCAATGTCGGGAAGTCGACTTTGTTCAATGCCCTGACGGCACAATCCGCGGCGCTCGCGGCAAACTATCCCTTCGCTACTATTGAACCCAATGTTGGAGTGGTGGCTGTTCCGGACGATCGTCTCGAACCGCTGGCCCAATTGGTTAAGACGCAGACGATTGTTCCAGCAACTGTAGAGTTTCTCGACATCGCGGGACTCGTGCGTGGTGCTTCAAAGGGCGAAGGATTGGGAAATCAGTTTCTTGCGAATATTCGCGAGACAGACACTGTCGTGCAAGTTGTTCGTTGCTTTGAAGACGAGTCGGTGATCCACGTGGAAGGGAAAGTCGATCCAGGTCGCGATATCGAGACCATTCAAATCGAGTTGGCATTGGCCGATCTTGCAACAGCCGAACGTCGAAGGGAAAAAGCACAAAAGAGTTTGAAGGGCGGCGACAAACTGGCACGAGCTGAGTTGGAAGTTCTCGACAAGATCCAACCGGCGCTGGAAGCAGGCCGCGCCGCGCGCACCGTTTCGCTTACCGATGACGAACGTGCCGTCGCGCGCTCGTTTTTCTTATTGACTCTAAAACCGACTATCTATGCAGCGAACGTTGATGAAACGACGCTGGCGTCGCCGGATGAGAATGCGATGGTCACTGAGGTTCGTGGAATTGCTGCTGCGGAGGCCGCAGAATGCGTGGTGATCTGCGCGCAACTGGAAGCGGAGCTTGTCGCGTTGCCTCCTCACGAACGACTCGACTACTTGAATAGTCTTGGCGTTTCGACAAGCGGCGTCGATCGGCTTATTAAAAGCGCTTACCATCTGCTTGGCCTGATGTCGTTTCTCACCGCCGGCGAGAAAGAGGTGCGCGCCTGGACAATTCCGCAGGGCACTCGTGCGCAAACAGCAGCGGGCACAATTCATTCTGATATTGAACGTGGTTTCATTCGTGCTGAAGTGATCAGTTACGAGGATCTGATAGCAGCGGGTTCAACGGCAGTCGCAAGAGATAAGGGACTGCTTAGATTAGAAGGCAAAGACTACATCATGCAGGAAGGCGATGTAGTGCACTTCCGGTTTAATGTCTAGCAATCATTCGGGGAAATCGGCTGATGGTTGTGAACTCCCCGGGATAAGAACTCGGCGATTCTTTTTCCCGCTCGGTGAGAGCCACCGGGTTCTTTTTCCATTGTCGTTCCCGTCGACGCTCCAGTCTGTCTTCCTCGACGCACTGCTCAAGTAAGCGTACGAGTCGGTCAACAGGATCTGTTGGCCATGCGTAACCTTTCAAACCGAACCCGCGAGGGGACGATCTTACGACTTCACGCGAGTAAGCCACCGAGATCCCTACCGCGGATAGCATCTATTGCGGATAGCATCTATTAAAGCTTGAAGTTTCGCGTCAGTGCGCTCATGTGCTGCGACTAACCGTTCTATTGCATGCTCTGTTCTCGTGAACCGCTCTTCGTTCCGCGCGAAGCGCTTATTAAAAAGAGCCTCGTTCTTAATCTGGGCGTCGAGGAGCATGTTGATCTTCTCATGCTGGTCGCGGAGATTCGCCTGCTGCCTGCGGATGTTTTTCCGCACACGCAGGCCTTCGTCGACAAACAGCAAGAAAATACGTTCCAATCGATCGAGGCGTTGTTCCGGGGTCATCTGATTTACCTTCCATGTGAGGGTGGAAACTGCTGAGGCGCATTGTCCAACCCGCCGCTATCGAAGTCAAGATGATTGGATTGTCGAGCTGATAAGGTGAAGTGGGAGGTCGGAAACTCCCACTTCATCTCTGAGAAGGGTAACTATCGGAGCAGGGCACGAACGCCTACGAGGATCAGATAACCGATGGCGAGCACGACCGCAACTTTAATCAGGAGCACCGCGAGACTAATTAAAGAACCTATGATTCCAAGGGTGACACCAGCCAATGTCGCGATCAAAGGCACGCCCACCATGAATACGAATAATCCGAGGAGTATCATCCCCACCACTCTTAAAACATTCTTTGCATCCTTCATCGGCTAATCACCATCCTTTTCTTGCCCCAATCTAAGCTTATCTGCCCGCAGCCAGCTATACGAAGATTTCCGGAGTAGCGTTCCCTTGAAGATTCTGGATTTCGTGCCCAGTAAAATGGTTGCTGCCTGGGTCACACTCGAAACAGCCCCCAGTCGCGTGTTTCGATCTTTTGGGCGATAATTATCATACTTTTCATGGACCGACCGCAAACAAGAAGTCTCTTTTCCGAGACGGACGAGCCTGAGAGATCCTCGGCCCCATTGACCGCCCCTTTAGCGGAGCGAATGCGTCCCCGTTCCCTGGCTGAGTTTGTCGGCCAAAGCCATCTAGTTGGCGAGGGCCGCATTTTGCGACGACTGCTCGAACGTGAGGGCGCCTTGCCCTCGCTGATTCTTTGGGGCGCACCCGGCACAGGTAAGACAACACTCGCTAAGCTATTGGCCGAAAAAAGCGGGATGAGATTCATTGCCCTGTCGGCCGTGTTCTCCGGCGTCAAGGATCTGCGCGAAGCCATTCAACAGGCGCGCGCCGAACAACGTTTCGGTAAGCGCACCGTTTTATTCATCGACGAGATTCATCGCTTTAATAAAGGACAACAGGATGCACTGCTACACGCAGTGGAGAGCGGCACCGTAACTCTGATCGGCGCAACGACAGAGAATCCTTCATTCGAAGTTACCGGAGCACTCCTGTCCCGTTCGCGCGTGCTCGTGCTGAATCAACTTTCCGAGGAGGAGATTAAAACAATCCTGCGTGCAGCGATCGATGATAGTGAACGCGGATTAGCGGAATACCAACCACAGGTCTCCGACGAGCTGCTTTCGAGAATCGCGCACTCAGCCGCGGGCGATGCGCGCGTAGCGTTAACCGCTCTGGACGCAGCAGTAGAATCGACGACACCGGATGAAAATGGCGCCAGGAACGTCTCGGAGCAGACCATCATTGAAGCGTTAGGTCGTGCGCATTACGCGTACGATAAGGGCGGGGAAGAACACTATAACCTCGCTTCGGCACTGATAAAGTCGTTGCGAAATTCAAACGTGGATGCGGCGCTCTACTGGCTCGCTCGAATGATTGAAGGCGGCGCAGATCCGGTTTTTATCGCGCGACGTTTGTGTATTCTTGCATCGGAAGACATTGGCCTGGCGGATCCTCAGGCGATGGTGCAAGCGGCTGCCGCGGCCGACATCGTTCAACTAATCGGATTACCTGAAGGCTTGTTCCCGCTGGCCCAGGCAACGATTTATCTTGCGCGTGCTCCGAAGTCCAATGCCGTGTTGAAGGCTTATAGTGCCGCCGCAGCTGATGCGATGGAGACCGCACGGGAACCGGTGCCGCTGCATCTTAGAAACGCCCCAACGCCGTTGATGAAACACATCGGCTACGGCGAAGGGTACCGCTACGTACATAGCGATCCAGATGCGAAGGAACAGATGGAGTGTTTACCGGCGCAGCTCAGCGGCCGGCGATATTTCAAGCCGGATGAGGACCGGGAAGAAGAAAGAATCGACAAGGGTGCGGATGAGTAGATGATTACTACGAAGTCAGACAAGGAACTGGCATTTCTTCACGACTTGTTTATTGCGACTGATTGGGGAGAGCGGTTTGCAGAGCTGATCGACGAGCACTTGAGTCTCCCGAAGGAAGGTAAAGCACTATACCTTGCCGCTGGAACAGGGGGACATGCGATCGCTTTGCAGGAGCGCGCCGGCGACAAAGTGGAACTTCTTTGTCTCGACGAAAATGAGGAGTGCATTGAGATCGCGCGAGCAAAGGCGACAACGGCAATTGGACCGGCGCGGTTCGCTCCAGGCAAACTCGATCAGATCGCGCTTGATGAGAATCAATTTGACCTTGTGATTGGGAACGCTTCTCTCGTCGCCCGAGATCGAGTGCGAAAAATGTTTTCAGAGATGGTTCGCGTTGCCGCCCCCGGCGCCACGGTCCTGCTAGCACTGCCGACCTTTTCGAGTTTTGGCGAGTTCTTTTCCATCTACTGGGAGGCACTACATAACACAGGTCTAACGGACCTCGAGTCAGGAGTCGAACATCTGATCACTGAACTACCGACTATTTCCGAGGCCGAGGAAATGGCCGAGGCCGGAGGACTGGAAGCGATCGAGTCATGGACTCGGATCGAAGAGTTTGATTACGAATCGGGCGAACAGTTCATCAACTCTCCGCTGGTGGCTGACTTCCTGATGAAAGACTGGCTAGGTTCGGTGCCGGAGGATCGGAGAACGGTGGTCGCGAACGAGATCACGAGACTGATTAATGAGGAACGACATGAAGCGGAGTTTTCGCTCTCAGTAAAGGCGACTCTGTTATCGGGCCGTAAGTCTCACAGTCACTAATAACGAACGACGAGTCAACGAGCCACGCGCTCTTTTTCTTTTTCAGGGGCAGGAATCTCTTCTCTCGCTCCTTCATCCAATCCTTCCTTGAAAGCGCGTTTACTCTGTCCAAGTGCCTTTGCAAGTTGGGGCAGTTTGGCGCCGCCAAAAAGGAGGAGCACGGCAAGAAGAACGACTATCCATTCCCAACCACTCGGCATACCAAGTAATAAAATCATTACTGACTCCTTAAACTGACATTAAACACGGTGGTCCGCGTCATAAAAAAGATATTTGCGCCAGGTCTCATCGGCCCTGCCAAGATAACGCATGATC
>DATJKB010000566.1:0-5834 GCA_035491875.1 Pyrinomonadaceae bacterium
TTCGCCTGCCGTGCAACTTCGTTGTCAATGGCATTGGCAATTACTGGATCTATTTCGGCGAGTGGGGAGTTATGAGAGTTGGACATTGGTGTTTGCTATTGAGATCTGAATTTGATCTGGTCTTTGGCCCTTGGTCTTTGGTCTTTGGCCTTTGTTCTTTGGTCTTCGGTCGTTGCGGAATCATGAACCGCGTCAAACGGCTGCTATTTTCCTGCTCCTGCCTGCTGCTCCTGCCCCTCGGCCTGTCCGCAGCTCTTCTCAATCTCCTTAATCTTCTCCACCCTCTCGGCGTGCCGGCCGCCTTCGAACTTCGCAGCGAACCACGCCTTCAAGATTTTAGGAACCTCTTCTTCGGGCGTCATTCGTGCGCCGATCGACAACACGTTCGCGTCGTTATGTTGGCGAGCAAGACGCGCGCTCTCTTCATTCCAGGCCACGGCGGCGCGTACACCTGGAACCTTATTCGCCGCAATCGCCATCCCGGTTCCGGAGCCACACACAAGGAGTCCCTGTTCGGCTTCACCCTTCGCCACACGCTCCGCAACCTTTCGCGCGTAGTCGGGGTAATCAACCGAGGCTTCGGACACAGTGCCCAGGTCTTCGAATTCAACGCCGAGATCCTTTAGGAGTGGTTTCAGCTTTTCCTTCTCTTTGTAACCGGCGTGGTCACTTGCAAGTGCTATCTTCATCACAACACCTTATTGAAGCGGGAGTAGGTGAACGATGGTACATCACGAGATCTGTTAGTAACAAATACGGCGAGGTTTATTGCCGATTGCCGATTGCCACTTGCTGATTTGATAGCGCCAGATCGTGACTAATATGGTTCTGGGAATGTACCTGGCTCGCACAATCGGCAATCGGCAATTGGCAATCGGCAATGACTCCGGTTTGCTTTGCTAACGGGTGCTAAGCGAGAATGCAAAGCGTTCGTGTTTTTCGCATCGTTAGAGCGACGGCCCTCTGTGGCCTCCCATCGATGCGATCTCCAACTTTGAGGGCGGCCACAGCCGGCCGCCCTACAATTGAAGCTTAACCCTATGCGTTGGTCACAGTATTTCATTCCCACTCTGCGCGAAGATCCGGCTGACGCCGAAGTCGTTTCGCACAAACTGCTCCTGCGCGCCGGTGTCGTTCGCCAGCTCTCCGCAGGAATCTATTCTTATCTACCGCTCGGTCAGCGAATCGCGTTGAAAGTGATGCAGATATTGCGCGAGGAGATGAACGCCATTGGCGGTCAGGAGTTTTATCTGCCCGCGTTACACCCGGCAGAGGTTTGGCAGGAATCGGGCCGTTGGTACGCGATCGACGACATCATGTTTCGTCTGAAGGATCGCAAGGGCGGCGACTTGTGCCTGGGAATGACGCATGAGGAGGTCTTCACGACGATCGCGCGCAGCGAGCTCCGTTCATACAAACAACTTCCACAGGTTTGGTATCAGATTCAGATCAAATTTCGCGATGAGGCGCGACCGAAATCCGGCCTGATGCGTTTGCGCACCTTCATTATGAAGGACGCCTACTCGTTCGACATCGATCGGGCTGGATTGGATAAGTCGTTTGCGGATCAACGCGAGGCCTACAAGAGAATCTTCACACGCTGTGGTATTCAGTTTTTGATCGTCGAGGCGTCGTCAGGCGCGATGGGCGGATCAGAATCGAATGAATTCATGGCCCGTACCCCTGCCGGCGAGGATCTAATCGTGAGTTGTCCAAACTGTGGCTACGCGGCGAACCTCGAAAAAGCAATTTCCAAGATCGCTTCGGCAGTCGACGAACCAGGGTTAGACAAGCCAGAAGAGTTTCCAACACCCGGCGTACGAACGATTGAAGATCTGACGACGTTTCCAGGAGGCGCCGCTGCTGATCGACAAATCAAGACGCTTGTCTACATGGCAAAGACCGCGGCCGGAAATCCACTGCCACTGTTGATTCTGCTTCGCGGTGATCATCAGCTGCACGAGACCAAACTCGCTGACCTGGGACTCGGCGAAGCACGTCCTGCACATCCGGAAGAAATTCGCGAACTACTAGGAGCTAGTGCTGGAAGTTTGGGTGCGGTCGGCGCCAAGGAAAGGGTGAAGCATGCAACAGGAGAGTTTGTACCGGTTCATGACCCGCAGACCGGACGCCCTCTATACTCCAAGTATACCGATGGGATTCAAATCATTGCCGATGATGCGCTGAATGGTCGAAGAAATATGACCACCGGCGCAAACAAAGATGACCATCACATTCGTGGTGTCGACGTCCAGCGTGACATCCACGTCGATCGCTGGGCCGACTTGCGAACTGTGACATCCGGTGAGTTGTGTGCGAAGTGCGGCACAGGCACGCTCGAAGTCTTCAAAGGAATGGAGATTGGCCACATCTTCAAACTCGGAACGAAGTATTCAGACTCTATGGGCGCGTCTGTGCTTAATGAAGCAGGAGCACCGATTCCGATCGTCATGGGCAGTTATGGAATCGGTGTCGAGCGAATCATTACCGCTGCTGTCGAACAACGACACGATGACGACGGCATCATTTGGCCGAAGTCGCTGACTCCTTTTCACGTCGTCGTAACCATCACCAACATGAAGCAGGAAGATTTACGCGCCGCAGGTGAAAAACTCTACGAGGATTTACAACGCTCGGGCCTGGAAGTTCTGCTAGACGATCGCGACGAGCGAGCCGGCGTTAAGTTCAAAGACGCAGATCTGATCGGCATTCCGTACCGAATCACCATCGGCAAGAAAACAAGCGATGGGATAGTTGAGTTGTTCGATCGTGCGGCAAAACAGAGTGAAGATGTTAAGATTGGTGACGTTGTTGGTCGCGTACAGAAACTGGCGCTTGCAAGTTTGTAGAACAGCAAGTTTCTTTCCCTCTGTGACATTGTGTTCGATGCCCTCGATGAGATTTTTTCGCGTCTTAATCCTTCTGATAATTCCTGCAACAGGCGTTCTCTCTCAGGATCTTCTTCCAGAGTTAGTTCGTCGTATTAAACCGTCTGCAGTCGCGATTGAAACGTTTGACGTGCGCGGTGAAAAGCTTTCGCGCGGCAGCGGCTTCTTTATCGACGTAGATCGCGTAGTGACCAACCGTCACGTGCTCGATGGCGCGTATCGCGCTGAAATCCACTCGTCAACGGGCACGATTTATCCAGTCAAATCCGTTCTCGCTGTCGACGCTGAAGGTGATATTGCTTTGTTGAAGATCGACCCGCCGGCTAGTGGCATAAGACCTTTGCCGCTCGTCAGGACGTCTCCCCAGGAAGGTGAAAGCGTCGTCGTCATCGGCAATCCACTCGGATTGGAAGGTAGCGTGACGAACGGAATCGTCTCAGCTGTTCGTGACATTCCAACCTTTGGCCGCATCATTCAAATCACTGCACCGATTTCCGCAGGGTCGAGCGGAAGCCCCGTGGTAAACATGCAGGGACAAGTGATTGGCATTGCGACTCTGCAAATCACAGGTGGGCAAAGCGTCAACTTTGCGATTCCTTCAGAGCGTATCTCTCAACTACAGACAACAACGCCGCTGAGTCTGCCAGAGTTGATCGCTGCCTCTGGTAGAAATCGGCGCGCTCGGGCAGTTCAGGCCTTCCGCGACGGTCTCAGTTTTCTTTCCAAAGACGACTGCGAGAAGGCGCTGCCTTATTTCGAAAAAGCCGCCGACGCAGATAGCAGTTATGCCGACGCTTGGGCGCAAACTGGATTCTGCAAGGAGAAACTGGGCCGGCATAGCGAAGCGTTGGAAGCTTCTAAGAAGGCAGTGAACCTGCGACCTTCTGCCGAGTCGTATTTCAACATCGGTCTCGCCAGTTTTTATCTAAAGCAGTATAGCCAGGCTGCCGACGCGTATCGTCAATCCATAAGGCTCGATCCATTCAACGCCGCTGACGCACACTACGCACTGGGTCTTGTTTATCGCGACTGGGGTAAGGCAGACGAAGAGATTCAAGCGTACAAGCAAGCGATTCGACTCAAGCCTGACTTTACGAGCGCTTACGAACGACTTGCGACGCGTTACATGCGTTCGAAGAAGTACAGCGAAGCAATAGATGTGTTTCGACAGCTAATCGCTTTCAAGCCGGGAGATGCGGTTGCGCCAAACAACATGGGCGAGGCATATCTTGAATTGAATCGTTTGCCTGAAGCTCAGGAATCGTTCCGTCAAGCAATTCGACTGAAGCCTGACTTTGGGAAGGCGTATTACAACCTCGGCAAGTGTCTTTTAGCGATGGGAAGCCGCGATGCCGCGCTTGAGCAATACAACATCCTCATGAATATTGACACTGATTGGGCAGAGAAACTGGAAGCGCTAATCAATCCGTAAACCAGCCGCAGATCTACGCAGACAAACACGGATCAGACTTAGAGAATGCCGAAAGTAGGACCGTTCCGTCAGTCCTTTATTCTGATCTGTGTCTATCTGCGAGAATCTGCGGCCGCTATTTCATCACTTCTGCAACAATGGCACTCAATGCATTGTCCTGAAGAATCTTGTTTCTTTGAAGCTGACCGTGCAGGTCGCATCCGAACACGGCATAAGCAAGCGACAGATTTACGCTGTTGCCGGCCATCCCCAGGAGTGAAGCCCGGGTTACGCGCCCATCGCCTGGAGCATACATCGCCTCGGTCACTTGCCGCTTTGAATACTTAACTCCTGTAGATAATCGATACTCGCGCGGGCGAGTCAGCGTTATCCAACGGCTGTGTTTCTCATCACGCAGAATCACAGGCGAGTTAAGTGTCTCCTCACAATCGCCACCGATCGCTAACAGCATGACCGGGGATTGAGATGGACCAGCGGCATCCAGCGCATCATGAAATCTGCGCGTTCGCTTCAAAGTATTTTCGAGATAAAGATCCAGGCTCGTCAGCTTGTCGTGCGCGAAGCCATTGCCCAACCGTTCCTCCCGCGACTCAGAAAAACGGCGACGAAACCCGGCGTCATGAATCGGACTCCATCCGTAACGCCTCCAGATCGCTGCATCGTACAAGTCGATCTCGATCGGCTGTAGATTCTCGCCGAGAAATCTGACCGCCTCGCGATGTGGTAGTAACTGAAAAACGGCGGGGGTGCTTACCGCATCCTCGGCGGTGAGCTTATTTAACAATGGAACGCGTCGACGAAGACCTTCGGTGATTGAGTAGCCCTCGAGCAGCGTTGCAAATGCGTCAGCTGAACCTTCATTCGGCACTCCAATCATCACGATCTTGTTTATATGAACAGCACCAGCCCAGGTTGGTTGAATCTTTTCATCCGAGTTTGAAAGCTCGGCGTCTCCATACATCGCTGCGTATCGCGCGATCAAACCACCCATCGAATGCGCGACAACATTGAACCGAAGATCCGGACGCCCGAGTTTTTCCTTCAGTCGCGCGATCCGTTTCACCAGCTCGCGGGCATTGGCGACGTTGTCTTTTCGCCAATCGTAGGCGTAGACATAGAAAGTATCTCTGTCGCCATCAACTGCCGGAGTTTCCCAGTTGCCATCACGGTAACCAACGTGACGACGTAGTGCATCGAGCAAGTCGCGGTATACATAAACTTCCGGAAGGAGCTTCGCCAGCTTCACAGTCTCAACTATCTTTCCCGGAACCAGATCGTCAATGTTCATGGACAGATCAGGGTTCATTGGCAATCCCTCTTGCGACGTGCGAAAGGGCGTGGGCCAAATAGTTTCTTTTGTTTTCGGATTGATAAGTTCTGAGCCGAGTATTCCCGGGATAATGATCACGGGCCGCTTGCCCGTAGTTGCGCGGGCACTGGAGAAGATTTGTTGAAGATTTGGATCGCGACGAGCGGCTATACATCCGGTCGAAACAACGACCAGAATTGTCAGT
>DATJKB010000567.1:0-9257 GCA_035491875.1 Pyrinomonadaceae bacterium
AAATGAAGTTGACGATGATCATTCAAGATCATTTCCGCTCCTCCGAACGGCGCCGGAGGGAATTGCGGAGCCGGGCTATAAACATGTCACACCTAACGGTGTGAAGAACTAAACGCGGCGCCCTAGAGGCAAGAAGTCATACACACCCTTCAGTAGCAATCGTTTACCTCAACATCATTCTCACGGTAAGGAGGAAGTTATTTGACGGCTTCTTCAAAGTCTTTCTGCAGTTGGGTTATTCCCTCGAGCACGCCCGTCGGACACGGATTACATGCCACGACCGCCTTCTCGCGCATGGCGTCAAACATTGCCTTGTCGTGGTCCTCGCTGTGCCACAACAGTGACTGCCAGTCGACGTTCATTCCTTGAGGTGCATCTTTTATGGCTTTTCTTTTTGCTTTCAAACTATCTTTCTTTGCGTCGAACACCCTTCGCGCTTCGGCAATGCCACTTAAACTTGGGTTCTGCTCGATCTTCTTACTAATCTCCTCGAGAACAGCATCTTTTTCCTCAATCAACGCTTCGACTTGCTTAACTGGTCCATAGATTCGTCCGCAGCTAATGACCGCGATGCACAGCGCTAATGTAAGAAGTAACCAGATCGTTTTCATGATCCTGCTTCTCCTGTTCTTGTCGGATGTGGGAGTCGGTTAGAACGGGCGTATGTTACTCGGGTCAGGTGATTCAATCCAGAGGCGGGGAGGAGTATCCACAGATTACGCAGATTACACAGATGAGTCATTGCCGATTGCCGATGGCCAATTGCCGATTAGAATAGTGACGACAATTGACAAGATTCAGGTGGCTTGAGTGTTCGGCAAGTCACCGACAAACTGAAGCGTATCGGACATTTGTTGACGCGCGTTTCTGGTAGGTGGAATGTTTTGGCAAGTCATCGACAAGCTGAAGCGTATCGGACATTTGTTGACGCGTTTCTGGTGGGTTGAGTTTGCGGCAAGTCACCGACAAGCTGAAGCCTATCGGACATCAGAACCGCCACAAAATAGTCTGCAGCGGTGTTTACACGATCAGACCAACTTCTTCTTTCTAACGATTATGGATACATTAAAAAAGGACATTCGTTTTGGTATTCGTTCCTTAATCAAGCGCCCCGGTTTTACGGCAATTTCGATACTGACACTCGCTCTCGGTATTGGCGCATCCACAGCTATCTTTAGCGTTGTCGATGGTGTGCTCCTCCGACCCTTGCCGTATCCGCAGGCCGAACAGATCGTCCAACTTCGTGAGGTAAATACAAAGGGGACGAAAATCTCCTTTACCGAGCCGAGCTTTCTTGACGTTAAAGCTCGCAGCCGCACGCTCGAAGCCGTTGCTCAATACCAGGGACAGTTAGCCACTGTCACCGGCGCAAGTGAACCCGTTCGCGCTATGACTTTTATTGTCTCGGGAGATTTCTTCAAGGTTGTTGGTGTCACACCACTGATCGGTCGCACGTTCGCTCCCGACGAGAGTAAACCTGGCGGTGCGCCCGTAGCCGTGGTCAGTTATGGCTTTTGGCAAAAGCTTTTAGGAGCAAGATCAGACTTGAGCGGAACAACGTTACGCCTGGCGGACAAGAGCGTCAGTGTTATCGGAGTGATGCCAGCCGGACTCTCCTTTCCTCAATCTGCTGAGATTTGGCTACCGCGCGAGTTGTTTCCCGCAGAAATCTCACGCTCGGCTCACAACTGGAGTGTCGTTGCCCGACTACGTCCCAACATCACTCCCGAACAAGCGCAGCCGGACGTGAGTGCTATTTCGAAGCAACTCAAACAGGAGTACGGCAAAGACATGGATGCTGCGGATATCGCGGTTGTTCCGCAGCAGGAATACATGGTGGGAGATGTTCAGCGGCCGCTCGTTCTGATCCTGGCAGCGGTTGGGTTCCTGTTATTTGTGGCGTGCGCAAACGTGGCGAACCTGTTGTTGGCCCAGGCAACGACCCGACAAAAAGAGTTTGCAGTGCGCTCCGCACTCGGTGCGACCCGTATGCGCCTTGCTCGTCAGTTCATTACAGAAAACCTGCTACTGGTTCTTGTTGCAGGTGTGCTCGGCGTGTTGCTTTCGATTTGGGGAGTCGATCTGTTACTCGGTCTAAATCAGAAAAGCCTGCCCCGGATCAGTGAGATCGGAGTAGACGCAAGAGTAATCGGTTTCACTCTGGGCCTGTCAGTATTAATAGGCGCTGTGCTCGGATTGGTGCCATTACTTCGTTTCTCAATGAAGGATTTGGAAACCAGTCTGAGAGAGACGGGAACTGGTGCGCGCGGATTTGCAGGCAAGCACTTGAGAAGTATGTTGGTGGTCGCGCAGATGGCCTTGACGCTGATTCTGCTTGTCGCGGCCGGCTTGCTGGGAAAGAGTTTCTATCGTCTGCTGCAAATCGATCCAGGGTTTCATACGGAGAGCGCCGTCGCAATGGAGTTGTCGTTGCCGAGCGGTCGGATGGATGAGAAACGCTACAAACAGTTGATGCAGTCGTACACGCGTTTGGTGGAACAAGGCATTCCTCCCGATACGAGCGTTCAACTCAGCGCTGAGGAAGAACGGCAGAGACTTTTTCAAGTACAACTGTTAGAGCGGCTGACCACGACGCCCGGAGTTATCGCCGCAGGAAGCATCAGTACGTTGCCGTTATTAGGGGATGGACCAAGCGGCACGTTTATGTTTGACAACAACCCGGCCAGGAAGGGAAACGCTGATTATCGTTCGGCCAGCTCTGGTTATTTTGCGGCGATGCAGATCCCGATACTGCGCGGCCGGACCTTCGATGGGAGCGATCAGCCAAATGCTCCTCACGCAGCCGTAGTGAGCGAGTCGTTCGTTAAGAAGTACTGGCCCAACGAAAACCCGATTGGCCAGACGATTCAATTCGGAAACATGGATGGCGACTTGCGACTGTTGCACGTGGTCGGAGTTGTCGGTGATGTACACAATTATGGAGTGGACACGCCCGTCAATCCGACGGTGTATGGCAACTCCTTGCAGCGGTTGCCGTCTTCGAGTTGGACCGTCGTCGCCCGGGCTCAAGTTGAACCCGGCTCATTAGTGCCGGTGATGCGTGAAGCAGTCCGTTCGCTTGATCCGCAACTGCCACTCAACTTTCACACGTTAGACCAGGTGTTCGCCTCATCATTGGATCGGCAGCGATTTAGTCTTGTGATCATCGGAGTGTTTGGAACGGCGGCACTGTTGCTGGCCGTCCTGGGCATCTACGGGGTCACGACTTACGCGGTCGCTCAACGGACGCAGGAGATTGGACTTCGCATAGCACTCGGTGCGCAGATGAGCGACGTGCTGAAGCTTATCCTGAGGCACGCGATGACGTTGGTTCTGATTGGTGCTGTCATAGGACTCGCAGGCGCTTACGCTGTTACTCGTCTGATGCAAAGTTTGCTGTTTGAAGTCGTACCAACTGACCTGACGATCTTTTTGCTGGTTCCGTCGATCCTGATTGTCGTGGCTTTGGTGGCCGGTTTCATACCCGCGCGACGAGCGACGAAAATTGATCCGCTGGTGGCGTTGAGATATGAGTAGTATCAACGTGTGTCGTAGTTGACTCTAACGCTGCTGGCGAAGCCTGCGATTCCTGATCGCGTTACCATCGGCGACCCGCCAATTGAGATTTCACGAAGGCGGGGCAAAGTCGTCAGAAAGGGAATCCCCGCATCAGAAATGTTTTTGCATCCTTCGAACGAAAGTTCCTCCAGCGAAATAATCCTACTCAACATCTCCAAACTGCGATCCGTGATCGTGGTGTAACCCGCGTGATATTTCTTCAGATTTGGCATACCGACGATGTGACTTGTCGCGATGTCTCCGGTGTCGCGACAATACATTAGAATCAGTCTCTCGAGTTGTTGGCAACGGCCGATATGACGAAACCCATCATCGCTAACGTCCATCGGCATGAGCTCTCTCAGAGAGGGGAAGTCGGGCAACTTCGCGAGAGCTGCGTCGTCAACCAGCGCGCAACTCACTGCCAACCCTTTCAACGAGCGCATCGCTGCAAGTGACGCGAAGCCTGGCCCAGTTAGGTTCGGACACTTACGACCCCAAAAGTATTCAATCGTTTGCGACTGGCTCAGAGATTTAAAACCTTCATCAGTCGCGACTGCACCCTGGCCCATTAGCATGTGAAGTTTTGGCAGCGCGGCAATGTGTCGCATTGCCTCGTCGTCGCAGAGTTTGTCGTGGCAACCGAGAAAACCCAGGTTCGACAGCCCGTTCAGAAATTGAAGATCATCTCCTCGCAAACGCGATGTGTGCCAAAAGAAACTCAAACCAAAAATCCCATCGAGTCCACGCAGATTTGCGATTCCATGCCCGGTAAATGGACCATCGATTAAAAGATTTGTTGGTTCCCCACTGAAGGACATCAACCCGTACTTAATTTCTCCGCCTTGCCACGACTTGAAAGCTGGAAAGTCGTGCAGCATTTGAAGCCCTTCATCAGTGACGTTTCGCCCGGTCTGGAAACGCCGCAGGTTTGGCTTTCCTGTGAGCGCCGCAATGGCTCCGTCGCCCGTGTTGCAGCCCAAAAGATCTACTTCTTCAAGTTGGTTGCACAGTTTAAGATTTGAGATCCCTTCATCGGTGATTCCGTTCTGCCAATACATCTGAAAGACACGTAATTCGCGCAGGTGTCGAAGAGATTCAAGACCGCGATCAGTGATCTGACCACTCAACGTCAACTCTCTTAGTTGTGGCATACGTGCGAGATACTGCACGCCCTTGTCGGTCACTCGCTTTGAGTCGTTGAGGTTGAGCGATGCTATCTCATCGAGTTGCGAAATTACCTTTAGATCGTTGTCGCCTATTAGACCGGCCGCGTTGATGCTGGTCAGCCCTAACTCTTTGACTATTGCGCAGAGGCTCTCCCAATCTTTCGTCGACATTGGTTGCCGCGGTTCGATGCTGTTGGTGGTCCAGTCGATGCGATAAAAGGGAGGTTTGGAACTTAAAACAAACGGAGCCGAATGTGGATCGCCAGCCGGCTCGCTACTCGACTGGACTAATTCTGACCAGTCCTGAAAACCGTAGAGACGTGCGACGACCAGGTGTGCATCAGGCAATGTGAAGTTCGCTGTGCGTCGTTCAGCATCGGGCAAATGAAACAGACGATCGCGGATGAAGTCGCGTATCTGTTGGATGTCGAGCGAGCTATGGAAGAGATCATTTAGGCGAACAGCGGCATCCGCATCAGCTGACACGTAAGCGGCGACGAGATCTTCTGCTATTCGCTGGTGCTGTTTGAGGTCGGCAGATTGGGAAGCCTGAATGTAATGAACTAGTTTGGGCCAACTTTCAAAACCGTGTTCGCGAGCAAGAACGAATTGTGCGTCAGCGAGGATTGGTTCGGAAACCTTCGGTTTGGATTTTCGCAGTCGCTCTGTGGCAGACGGATCGCCGCTGCGGAGTTGCTGCAGTAATTCTTTAGCTTGTTTGCGGAGTTGCTCGAGCGAAGGATGCTCGGGTAAACGATTGGTTGTCTCAGACACGTGGATCTCCTTTCGTTAACGCCCGTGTCCGCACAACAGGCCAAAAGAAGATCTACAGATTATAGAAGTCGATGACAGGTGGGCTCAGCCCTTCCCGCGGACGGGTTGCGGCCTGTTACGCGCTGGAAATAATAGCGTTGTGAATGTTATTGATCAACGATCCAATTGAGTGAGTCTTACAACGTCCAGGGCCGCTTGTCTGTTGATGTTTATGTACCTTGAGATGTATCAAGCACGGCCATTCACTTATTTTTTTCAAAGGCTGAGGGATCAAAATCAGCAATATCTACTTTCCCGAAATTTTTCGGCGGAGTTCTGATTTTGCGTTTCCGCGTTTTCTGAGGATCGTTTGCATTAAAACTCTCCTCTTCAATCCTAACCAGCTGCCACGTTTTATCAATTCGGGAATAATTAAATTTGTAATCGGCTGACCAACGCCACGCGCTGCCGCCGTAGTGATTAATAGTAAAGCTATTGCGTGCGACGGTTACGCCCACAAACGGATCGCCCATCATTCCGCCGCACGCCGAACACATTACGATCAATTCATTCCGCTTCGCTGCAGTAAGTTTGTTGTCCGCGCCGCGAACTAAAATCAGTAGCGGGCGCTGGTTTTTCGGAAAATCGTTTTCGTCTTTTAAGGCAGGGTTCTCGCGCTCTAAAACCAGAATATAATCTTTCGACCCGTCACCATTTAAGTCCGCCGACTCAAGTGCGATTGGTTTTGTCCCTTGCTCAACAAACGGTTTGACTTCAACAGGAACTTCGACCGCTTCAGTTTGGGCCTGTGCGGTCATAATCGAAAAACAGAACGTCAGCAGTAAGCCAACTTTTGTTTTCATGATTCTCCTTAGTACGGCCATCTCTATGTAGTTTAGTCTTAGGCGACTCGGTGCTCAAGATGCGTTGGTCCATGTTCGATACACTTCAGAGCTTCTTGCAAAAATCGAAAGACCACCTGTTTCACACAGGTGGTTCTTTACTTTTGACCTAACAACAACGGACCAATGTATCACCGAGACCACCGACTTCAGGTCGGTGGAGTTTCACCTTCAGCCTAATCTTAGGCCAAAATTGATACTCCACCCACATGAAGTGGGTGGTCTCTAGAGATCAACAGCTGATTATGCTGTAGGTTGAGATTAAAGAACCACCTGTGTGAAACAGGTGGTCTTTCGATTTTTGCAAGAGGCACTTCAGTTTGTCGTCGAGATTCCGTCGATCAAACGGGATTCGAAGCGATCTCTCGTCTCTGTGGAGTTTTGGTTCAAGCGTCTCCCTTTCACAAGCAGTCAGTACCAGATGTCCTCTGAAGTGTGTCGGACGTGCGTTGCAGGTGGCAGCTTCGTTCACGCACCGACAAGCTGAAGGAAGCTCGGATCAAGTCGACCGACTATTCAGTACCGTCCGCGATAGCGGATGGCCACCACTCAAGCGACGATATTAGTAGCACCTGTGTGCTCATGACGTTGACTCGTGGCCATCCGCTACCGCGGACGGTACTGAATACCCACTTGATCAGAGGTTCCTGAAGCATGTCGGGTATTTGTTCATTCCTTGATACGCGTGTCGACGGCAATCCAGTTTACTTCCCATGTCTTTCCGCCGTCCGCAGAGAATGCTTGTTCAAAGCGGCAGGAGTTTGGCGTAATGTCAGAAATAATAAAGCGAACCAGAATTGATCTGCCGTTTAAGGTGTCCTGATTGTAAAACTCGCCGCGCCCCTCTTTGAACTCACCTATCGTGGGAGGAGTGAGCGCGCCAGCGTTGATGTTCGCGAAGTTCAAACTCCACTGATGTGAGTCAGGATTATATAGACGTAGACTGAGTCCTTCGATACGACCCGATGAACCAGCTACTTTGAGTTCTACAAGATTCGCACGGCCGTCCAGCACCTTGCTAACCCTGGATGTACCCTCGTATTCGACCCACGTTGTCGATCCTGTTAAAGGACGAACCAGACGACGGAGTTGAGTTTTCCAAAGCCCAATTTCAAAATCGAAGTCGTGTAGTCCATCTCGTAGCTGTTGCTCTGGGGCCTTTGACGACTGACCGAAGATTGGTGGAGGGAAGATGACGGCGACTAGTAATAACGTGATAAGTAGGTGCATGTTAACTCCGCTTAAATGAATGGAAATTAATCTGAGTTGTAAATCGATCAAGAAGTTACGTCAATTCACCTTCATCACAACGAAGGTCAAATCGATCCCTTACTAGCGTGGTCAAGAAGTCTTTTTCGTCATAGCCGAAGAACTTAAACAGTATCGGCCATCGGTTGAGTGTTTGGCATCTTACGGGCTTACTACGAAATACTCGTGACGGAAGCGACTTAGGTTAAGAATCGAAGTTCCGCTGGACGAGGCAACGTGCAAAATCCCAGCACTCAATCTTCCCTGAAACAACTCAAGGCAAAATAATTGCAGGTGAGGAAGGGTGGCTTGCCCCCGCTCAATGTGCCTTTCACTCAACGTTGAGTGTACTGGAGTGAGCGGGCGCAAGCCACCCTTCCTCACCTGCAATGTCCGAACTTGAGTTATTTCATGGAAGCTTGAGCGCGCGTGTTTTGTACCTTGAACTATAAGAACTGCTGCTTGAACTGTCGAGAGTTGAACGGTTGCGCGTTAAGTCCGGCCCGCGCCGTGGGATTCGATCGCGTCAGGAAGTTTTCCCTCGGCGCTGGTTCTACCAACCTAATGATCGGACGGAGGACGTGGCGAAGTAACGAGTGCAGGTCGACCTACTCGGTTGAGTTCGCTCTGGGTGCTTCGCGTTTTGCTAGTTTGACCGTTGCGTTCTTGACTGCCACCCTGTTGCGTACGATTCGCGTCACGATCATTTGTGCTGTAATCCATCCCAATACCCGGCGTTTGGTTTCCATCAGTCGCTGACTTGACTTCCGAACCCCCTGGCTTGATGCGCGAATCCCGTGCATCAGGTACAGACCGAAATTGCTCTTGAACACGATCGGCATCGCTTTCTTCAATGGTGCTGTTTGTTTCATAGTATTCACTTACTCCTGTCTCGTAATAAAGCGGTGCATGTTTCCAACACTCCAGCGAGGGCGCATACTTTTGTGCGACGCTGACCACTATTGACGATGGACAACTTGGACCAGCGAGGGCCCCACTCTCCGGATCGATTCTCACTGTGATTATGTCCGCCGGCCTTGGAAAAGTCGTTCCACCTAAACTCGGGCGAATCGCAACGGCTTCTCTGATGAAATCCGTCCACGCCGGCAGTGCGGCTTCGGCTCCCGTTAGCCCCAACTGCTTGTTGTCATCAAATCCGATCCACACAGCACAAACCAGATTCGGTGTGTATCCAACAAACCAACCGTCGCGTGAAGTACCAGTCTTGCCGGCAACAGCGACGTTCTTGAAACTGATCTGAGCTCGCCGCGCCGTTCCTCTCTTGATCACGTCCGACAACATGTCAGTGATCATGTACGCGGTACTCTCTCTAATGACTCGTTTTGACTGCGGTCTCTCATCAACGATTATTTCGCCCGTGTTGGTATCGCTTACTCGACGTACCACGGTAGGAACGACCGCCTTGCCTCCATTCGCAAACGCCGCATAGGCTGCTGCGATTTGCAGAGGTGTCACTTCAGTAGTTCCCAATGCGAGCGCTGGATACGGCGCAGGTTTTGGCAGTCCGAAGTCGGCGGCAAAACTGGCAACCCTTGAAAGTCCGGTACTAATGGCAAGCTCCACAGTCACAACGTTGAGCGATCGGACCAGTCCTTCACGCATCAAC
>DATJKB010000568.1:0-16707 GCA_035491875.1 Pyrinomonadaceae bacterium
TTTACATATCTCTACGCACGTCGTGCTGTACTTGGGAGCAGCAACCCCAAGGGTCGTCTTCTGAAACTCTCAGACAGCTCTTATTTCTGTCTTCAAAGTTTATGGTGAGACTAACGCCGAAAGAGACGTGCATTGACTGACTGGACCACGTCAGAACATTCATTGATTTATCCAGTTACGACGTCACGGGCGGTGCTCCCAAGAGAGTCATGGACGATCTCCTGAGCCTCGCTAACGATCTCCTGCAAATGAGCCTCATCGCGAAAACTTTCTGCGTAGATCTTGTAAATGTTCTCGGTGCCAGAAGGTCGGGCGGCAAACCAACCACTGTCGGCCACAACCTTCAGACCACCTATCGAGGCTCCGTTACCTGGGGCACTGGTCAGTCTCGCAGTGATCGGTTCGCCAGCGAGACTTGAGGCGCGAACCGATTCTGGCGCCAGCGCACCTAATTTCGCTTTCTGTTCCCGCGAGGCAGGCTTGTCAATCCGCGTGTAATAAGGCCGCCCAAACTCGGAAACCAAATCTGAAAAATGTTCGCTCGGATCTTTCCCCGTCCGTGCAGTAATCTCCGCGGCAAGCAGATCCATAATCAAACCGTCTTTATCCGTCGTCCAGACGGTACCGTCGCGGCGAAGGAAGCTGGCGCCGGCACTCTCTTCACCGCCGAAGCAAACCGATCCATCGATGAGTCCAGTCACGAACCACTTGAAACCTACCGGTGTTTCCCAAAGCCGCTTCCCAAGTTTTTGCACAACGCGATCGATCATCTGGCTGCTGACGAGTGTCTTCCCGACTGCAACTTGCGTCGGCCACTTGGGCCGGTGCGTCAGCAGATACTGTATGGCCACTGAAAGGTAATGATTTGGATTCATCAAGCCTGAGTGGGTCACAATCCCGTGTCGATCCGCATCGGCGTCGTTAGCAAAGGCCACGCGATAGTCATCCTTCAACTTCACCAGGCCGGCCATCGCGTAAGGGCTCGACGGGTCCATGCGGATCTTCCCGTCGTGATCTACCGTCATAAATGAAAATGCTGGATCGATGACGGGGTTGACGATCGCGATATTCAGTTTGTAGGCCGAGTTGATCGGTTCCCAATAAGGAAGGCCGGCGCCTCCGAGAGGATCGACGGCGAGACTGAGGCCGGCCGCTCGGATAGCTTCCATATCAATGATGCTACTCAGATCATGGACGTATGGGCCAATGAAGTCTTCCTCGTGTGTGGTGGTTGCCTTCAGAGCACGCTCTAAAGGTATGCACTTTACTGAAACATTTCGCCCCCTGAGCAGTTCGTTAGCTCGATTCTCGATCCAATTGGTCGTGACCGTGTCTGCTGGTCCACCGTGAGTTGGGTTGTACTTGAAGCCGCCATCCTCCGGTGGGTTGTGCGAAGGCGTTACTACGACGCCATCAGCCAAATTCATTTTTCGGTCGCGGTTGTAAACCAAGATCGCTCGCGAGATGACTGGCGTGGGAGTAACACCATCGTTTTGTTGAATCAGCGTCTCGACTTGATTTGCAGCCAACACTTCGAGCGCCGTGCGCTGCGCCGGAGCGGAAAGCGCGTGCGTGTCCTTGCCCAGATAGAGCGGACCCGTGGTGCCCTGAAGTCGCCGGTAGTCGCAGATGGCCTGTGTAATGGCGAGAATGTGCGCCTCGTTGAACGAACCGCGCAGTGATGAGCCGCGGTGTCCACTGGTTCCAAACTGAACCAATTGATTTGGATCTTCTACGTCAGGACTCGTATCAAAGTAGGCGCGTTCAAGCTGAGTGACGTCCACCAGTAATTCGCGCGGAGCAGGCTTGCCTGCAAGTGGTGAAATGGTTTCCATGTGGTTACTCCCTCAGCCATTCCGGCTGAGTAATGAAACGCGCTGCTGCGAGGCCGAAAGCAATCGAACCTACGACGAATCCAACTAACACACCCACCGACAGTCCTTTGAGTATTTCGCCTCGGTCGAAATAGACTAATGTTTCCAACGCTGAGAGACCGGGCACCATCATGACGACTGCCGGCACCGTAAGAGCCACTCGAGCGTCCTTGATCCATCGGCCTGCTATGGATGCGCTCAATCCTACAGCCAACGCACCTAAGAACGTCGCCAACGGCAGTGGCATACCACCGTTATGCAACAACAGGTGGAGCTCGTTGCCTATAACTGCAATCACGCCGACGTGCAGCACATTCCGCCACGTGCCGTTGTAGAGGATTGCAAGCCCACAACCGCCGCAGAAACTGGCAACGGCCCAACAGAAGATCGTCAGCGGCTTCGCAAACGTGTGTGGCGGCGACGTTTCAATTGAAGAACCGACGAGTGCAATCACGACAGACAGGCCCACAGCTGCAGTAAGCACGAACATCATGGCATGGGCAAGTCGCACCATCGAAACAATAAGATGCTTTACTTTCTGGTTTAGTAAGCTCTTTAGTTTGCTCCGGTTGTGACGATTAGAAAGACCAACCTCATTTATTCAGATTCATAACCCAGATATCGCCGGTTGTCCGCCGCCGGGCATACACGAGAGTACGGCCGTCCGGAGAAAGGTGCGGGTCTTCAAGAAATAATCCGGATTCGGGAAAGTTAGTGATCTTTTGAGGAGCACTCTCTTTCCAGTTTTGAGCCGGACCCGGTACTCGGTACAGGTTCCTGTGGTCCAGCTGGAAGTAGAGCCACTTTCCGCTCGGTGAAAATAGTGGATGGAAATCCTGACGTTCCGTAGCAACAACTGATGAGAGGATTCGAGATGCAAATCAGAAGGTCGACAATTTCATAAGGCGGTGGGTGCGGAGCGAACCTTGAAGCAATCAAGCCCTTTTCCAAAGCCAGCGTTTAGGTTCTTCTTTTTGAATGTGAGGATAATATGGCGCAACGTAGGTCTTCTTCGATTGACCTTGTCGGGACAAACGTGATACCTCAGCATCGCACTAAGGGAGGCTTGCCGATGAATCGCACCGTGTCGCGAAGAATCAGTCTACTTTTTATCGCATGTTTGTTCCTTGAGATTTCTACTTTTGCTAGTGACTTCAGCATCAAAGAATACGATGACTTTCATCGAGTACTGCATCCGTTGGAACGTGAGGCATTGCCGAAGAATGACTTCGCTGCGATCAGGTCAAAGGCGACGGAATTGATTGTCTTAGGCGAATCAGTCGTAAAGCTTAACGTGCCTGCAGGCGTAAAGTCGGAGCACGCAAGTGAATTCAAGAAAGAGCTGGAGAACTTTCGCGGCGCGCTCGAAAACTTCCGTAGCGCGGCAAAGTCCGGCACCGATGATCAACTAAAGTCGACATTCAGCGCTGTGCACGATTCTTTCGAAATGCTTGCAGCGCTAGTTCCGGCGAACAGTTCCGCAGCAAAACGAACCGATCGCCCGCGTACTGTGATTTACAATGGCGCAGCAACGCAGGTGGCGATGGATGCTGGATCTTCAAATGATCTTTGGATAACTACTGCCGATCTAAAACGTGCGACGGGATTTGTTATTAAGCCGCAGGGAGTTTGTCGCGACGAGCTTTGTTTCCCACTTCCAAAAAACCGCAAAGCAGCTTTTGTGAAGAAGCAGGGATCGACACAGTGGTTCAACCTCAGCGAGTTCGCACGACTTATCGGACAGCCGATTGCCTCGGATCATAAGAACGATGTTTGGTGTTTTGGACCACGCGCCGCCGAACAGAACGGTTACATTACCTCATTGGAAGCTCCTGATTTCACCTTGCCAGACATGAACGGTCGTCAACACTCGCTCAAAGACTTTCGAGGCAAGAAACTTTTGCTTATCACGTGGGCGTCGTGGTGAGGGTGCCGACTTGATCTGCCTGGATGGCAGTCTCTTTACCAGGAACTTAAGAATAAGAACTTCGAAATCGTTTCTGTCGCACAGGACACGAGGGGCGTAAAGGATGCGGGTCAGTGGATCACTGCCGCAAAGCCTGAATTTACCGTGTTAATTGATGAAAAGCAGATCGTCACGCAGAAATACAACATGGTGAACGTACCAACAGGTGTCTGGATCGACGAGCGCGGCCGCATCGTGCGGCCAAACGAAGTCGCCTTCATAGATGATCGATTCAAATCATTCACGAAGATGGATTCCGCACCGTACATCGATGCTATCAGAGATTGGGTAAGCAATGGTCCAAAGAGTGTCTACGCATTGAGTGAGGCAGATTTGAAAGAACGACTGAAGCCTCACACAGGTGAACGCGCCCTGGCTGATGCGGAGTTTGCTCTCGCTGAATATTTGTACAAAGAAGGAAAGGACGCGGATGCAATACCACACTTCAAAGAAGCCCAGCGTCTTTCTCCTGACAACTGGAACTATAAGCGCCAGGCCTGGGCACTCTCAGATGCGGAGCGCGATTACGGAACGAGTTTCAGGAAAGAAGTTGATAAGCTGAACGGCAGACCGTATTACGAACCACACAGCCTCCCTAAATCGACAAAACCGAAATAAAACCCACAGATTACAGATTAAGGTTATGCAAAGTTCCCTTTCCGTTTAGCGCACTTGGCAGTGCATTCGGTCAAATGTGCATTTAGGCATAGAGAGTTGCCACCACTGTCCTTAGTCCTTAAATCAGGTAATGGAATTTTTGTTGTAAAGTTGCTGTAATCTTCCTTGCGTTGTATGCGTTGACGTGCGTTATGTTCTGCTCAAACGACTGCTGTTCCGCGGAAAATTTTTATTCTTTGGAAGGCGTTATATGCAGCGGCGGATTCAAGATTCATAACCCCAAGGTCGGCGGTTCGATCCCGCCCCCCGCCACCAAATCTCCTCCACCTAAAACCATCGTGAGAGCAGTTAAGGTCTGGCGACGATTAATGGCTCCGGTTCAATCTCCCGGCGGTAGAACGCGCGCGGACGTTGCACGTCGCTTATTCGAGCCTCAACAGAATTCTTTTGCACACCGCCACCAGATGTCGGTGAGCCTGGCTGAACTCCCAAGTCCCGCGCTTTGATCTTTTCTTCCTGTAGTTGCGGTACGCGCGCGCTTGCAAAATCGAACCATTCTCTTACTGAAACAAAGCTATCTTTTGGTGAACTGTCGGCTTTGGTTGTTTCCAAACCTTCATTGACAAGCGCGTAAGTCAGATACCCATGACCCAGCTGAGCGGATTCCAAAGCCGCTTGATAGCCTTGGGCTGCGGTGAGGATATACATCCCTTTCTCGTAGGCAAGTTGGGCCAATCCCTGCGAGTTCATTGGCCCACGACGCTTCTCTTCCGCTTCGAGGGCCTGCCCGGAATTACACGCGTCTATAACCAGGACCACGTTACTAACGTCAAGATTCTCTACCGCAAGCTCCAATTCCTTATCTGAGATGCTATGACTGACAATTGTTTGCAAAGCCGCGGCGTCAAGTGCCGTTCGTTCTCCCTGGTAACCAAGGTCGTGAGGTATTAAATAAAATCTTTGACCTTGCGCTGTTCCGTGGCCAGCGTAAAAGATGACTACAGAGTCTTCAGGCTGTGCTGGAGTAATTTGTTTCAGTACCGCAGGTGCGTTGTTCGGCAATTCTCCACCTGCACCCGCAAGCAACTTCAGCGCGAGCAGGATATTCTCTTTTGTTGCCTCCTGATCGGTTAGTGAAATGACTTCAAGGCGCTGATAGCGCGAAAGCTTTTGTTGGTGTTGACGGAACTCCTCGGCAAAACTTTGGGCGTCAGCAGTCGCGTATTTCAGGTTGTAGCGCGTGTTCTGATAGGAATTAATTCCAATGGCGATCACAAAAGCCGTGCGTTCCCTTTTTAAATTTTCATGGCCCACAAGGGTCAAGGTAGCGTCTGTACTTTTCACGTTATCGCGATTAAAAGCGTAGGCCGTAAGTCGATTCTCACCGGCAACTACGGGGACTGTCGTTTGTAGCGTCGCGCTAGATTGTCCCTTCAACACGTCTCCACGCCAGATTTTAACCAACGAACCATTGCGGAATAGTCGGACGTCTTTCGCTCCACTACCGCTCGGACTGGTTTTATCAGCCACTTTCTCGCTGACTTGAATCCGGACCGTAAGCTGTCGCTCAGAGATTTTCTCTGAGCGCGTTCCAGTGTCAGCCGTAAGATTGATTTCAGGCTGACGCCGGTCGAGTTGCGCGATGTTTCTCGGAGCCTTGGGTTTCCCGCCGCTCATAATTTCTCCAAGCAAGCCGGGATAGTAGAACTCATTGAAGAAGGTTTCACCGGGAGTAACGTCAAAGGTGTTTCCGCGGAATTGCCAGAGAATCTGATTCCAACCGGTTGGCGACCCATCGAAAAGGCCATCCGGTGTCACCACTAGCCAATCGTTGGTTTGACTGCTCAACGAGCCGCCAAGATTTATGAGGGTTGCGAGCTTGTCACCCGTTGCAGCGTTCCAAAGGTACTTGTCGTTGTTCTCACCGAGCGCAATGAGAAATTTGTCATCTGGACTAAACGTCAATGCGGTAATTCGTCCTTTATGGGCCAACGTCTTGATCGCTCGTCCGGTTGAAACGTCAAACACGTCAATCTGTGTCGGGTGAGCTAAGGCCACGAGACGTGCGTTTGAACTTAAGGTCAGCGCCTCGACAGCTCCGCTTTGATCTTTTTCGGGCAGGTCTATCGTCTTCACCTTACGACCACTCGCGGTCTCGTACACGAAGATTGCGGGCGCTTTTTTCTCAAATCCCGTCATTGCTGCGGTACTGCCATCAAAACTGAAACCGACCGCTGGAACGATTCCAACTTCGTTCGCTTTTCCACCGTCCAACTCGCGCAGCTTTCTGCCTGATCTTGAATCAAGGAGTTCCACTCTCTGATCGTAGACCTTGTCCCAGTCATCGCCGGAGGAGAAAAAGTTATAGTCGTGAGCTGAAGTTTCATAAATGCCTTTCATCGGGAAATCAGGTACAGCTCGATATCGACCGTCGGGACTAAACTGTGGCTTAGCACGATCACGCAACGAATCGCTCTCCTCAATACGCACTGGCGTACCAGTTACCATGTCCCAGATCTCGGTTAATGTAGTTTTCAAGAGTAATCTACGCGAAATGAGGTAACGGCCATCGAGACTCATGCTCACGGCATTACCGACTGGAAACTTCTCGTTCGCAACAGACCCAAGAGCTTCGATCGCGGCAAGGATCTCTTCAGGCGATCTAATGCCGCGACTCTGAAAATCCGCCATGGTCTTTGGGTCGATGGACTTGAGAAAAACGGTTAAGTCGGTTGCTGTGTTTGAGTCACCGGAGGTTGTACGCAATACACGCACTTCGTTGCCGCTTGCAACGTCAATGATGCTTATCGTTTTACTGCCGGCCGCTACCACAGCTATAAAACGATCGTCGTTGCTAAAACTAATGACGTGCGCTCCATTTTGATCGACGCTGCTTTTCAATTCACGCATGAACTGCCCAGTCGCACTCTCAAAGAGCCTCACTGCAGAACGGTTACCAGAACCACCAGGATCAGTCGCGCTTATTAGCCATCTTCCACTACTGCTGAAAACCACTCGTTGCGGTGTTGCGCTGTAACCAGTATCCAGGGAGTACAGCTCGCGTCCAGTAGCCGTGTCCTGCACCGTCACCGAGTTATTAGTCTTGGCAAAAGCTACGAGGCGACCGTTTGCGCTGAACGCCAGGCTTGAGTGTTCTGTCTCAGGCGATGCGCGAAACGTCAGCTGTTTCAATTCACGGCCGTTGGCCGCGTCATAAACCCAGATGTTTTTGTCCGGTTGTCCCACCGCAGCGAACTGACCTCCCTGGCTGACGATGATTCTTGACGCAGACAACTTAAGGTTCTTTTGCCACTCTGCTTGTTGCGTCTCCCGTTTGTCTCTGCCGAAAATGGAAAATGATCGGAACGAATCCCATTTCTCCATCCCACTTTTGTCGTATTTCGTTTTTATCGAGCGTACTTCGTTGCCGGAAGCTACGTCCCACACCTTGATTGCATCTCCGCTCACACTCGTTAGAGTGCGACCTTCAGTGTTAAAGGCAACAGCGCCTATGGGCAGATCGTGCCCACGTAGCGTTTTGATTTCGCTTCCGGTTTGAACGTCCCAAATGCGAATGGTGTTATCTCTTGCGCCCCCTACAATTCCACCGCGCTTGAATGTCGGAATGTCGCGCTCGGTCGTCATATCGCCGCTGCCGGACGCTAATAACTTCCCGTCTGGGCTTATAGCGAGTGCGTTGACGTTGCTTGAGTGACCGTACAAAGTTCGAAGTACATGGCCGGTTGATATATCCCAGATCTTAATCGTGTCGTCATTAGCACCCGAAGCCAGCCAATTACCGTCGGGACTGAAAAGGATCGCGTTGATCGGTTTTGTATGACTCGACTGAATTACGAGTTCGGGTTTCAAATCCGAAGGGAACTGGTCTCGGTCGGGGTTGGCGGTGGAAGTCTTTGGTAACTGAATGCCGCGGTCTTGTCTTTTTGAGTCTCCCGATTGACCGAGCACAGAAATTGGCTGAGTCAGCAGAGTCAGCATGAGAAGAGTCACACTCGCATGTCGCCAGGCGGCGATTAGATCGCTAATACGTCTATTCATGATTGTTAGATATAGAGGATTGAAACTTGGTTATTGGATGAGTATTGCGAAGCACCCCTTGAAAAGAGAATTGCAGAGCGGAACGTGGGGAGTGTGCTCTAAGCTGATAAACTATTGCAAGCGCAATGATACACGTTCGTCGTTGATTTTGGATAGAGTTGAATGAAGTCGTCTTGTGGCGAAGTTTGGGATTTCTTTTCTACGCCACCTCAGCGGTTCGATCCCCCTGTTCGCCGTATTTGCTCAGGTGCGAGGTGATTCCCAGCGAAGACATACAGATTGATTGACTTAGCCTAGGCGACAACTGACTGCACCGGGAATCGAACTAACCGAAGAGTGCTCCAAAAGAAAGATCAGCGTCCAGGCAATGCCGGATCATGTTCTCCAGTTGTCCGTTTAAGTCATTGAGTTTGCTTTGTTCGATTTAAAGCTCCGAAGTCAATGAAGTTTCGCGTTCAGGCAATTGCTCTTCATCACGAGCCCATGAGGCCAGGCGCGCCCTCATCTCTTGTGGCTCAAGCTCTGCCCAATGGCGATGGCAGTAACGCCGATTGCGAATGCGATCAATAGGACTGAGCGTTTCATTTGTAATTCTGCTTTTAGCTCTCGTTATCGATTCAACGACAGTTCGTACGCGTAAATTGTTCCTTCTTGAACTCCAACAAAAACACTTTTTTCAGAACTTCCAATGCTCCTGATGCAGCCTTTGAGATTCAACTTCCATTGCGGCGCACCGTCGGAAGCACGAAAGGCAACGGCCTCACCGCGACAGTTACCGGCAAGGATAAGGCCCTCCCAGGCATGAGGACGCTCAGATGCCCAATCCGGAGATGACTTTTGCTGCCATCGCAGTTTTGTTAAATCAGGGTTGAGTGAAACGAGATAGCCGGATTTATCGGAGCGATTCTCAAGAAAGAGAAGCAGTCCGTCAGCAGTTAAAGTGATTCTGCCAACGGGCATCGCCTCAACGGGCAACTCGGCTTCAGTGTTTCCGGTCTCTGCGTTCAGGCGATATATAAGGTTGTTGCTCGCGCCGACGAAAAGCATCTTGTCTTTGAGAGCTAAAGCCGTAGAGGGCGACGACGGCAACTTCTGTTTCCAGACGACCCGTCCGGATGCAGCATCAAGACAATAGATAATTCCATCTAGCCCTGTTAGGTACAGGTGACTGTCATCAGCAACCGGTGATTTGACGAAGTCACATTTCTCATTTGATGTGCTGGTTGAAAACTTCCATAACAACTCACCGGTCCGAAGTTTTAACGCATACCAATTGTCCTGAAAGCTGCCGAAATAAATGTTCCCTCCAACGCGAAGGATGTCCGTGGGCACGCTCGTGGTTTGATACTTCCACCGCACTTTGCCGGTGTTGATTTCAAACGCATATACATGGCCTATTCCATCTGGAGCACAACTTCGATCCGTGCCAATTAGAATCAGATCCTCTGTGACCAGTGGATTTCCATGAAAGCTGATCTGGTTTCCATCCTTGCGGATGTCACAACTCCAACGGATGTCTCCCGTAGTTTTATTGAATGCGTAAAACAGGCCTGCGCAGGAACCGACGAAGACTGTATCCTCCGCGACCGCAGGGACGGAGAAGATTCAACCACCTGTATCGTATTTCCAAATAAGCTGTGGTGTAGTCGGCTGGAGTTGTTCAACGTCTTTCGGCTGAGCGCAACTAAAATTCGCCAGCAACAACCCAGCGAAAACCAAAGAGGCTAATCGGTGGGATTTCATTTTCGGTTTGTCTAGTTGGATTTATCTCCAGTCGCGATCAGCATCTGTGCTGGGAAGCTCATGTGTTCGTTAGGGAAAAACTCAGCTACTGCCTCTTTGACTTCGTTTGCAATCTTAAGGCGGAGATCGTCGGACATTGCGTCTAACTTCTCGCGCAACGTACCTGAAGTACCGGAACGCATCTCCCAAAATTGGTCTCGAGAAATCGGCGCTTCAATATTAAACTTCAGCAATCGTTCACCTACTCGCTTGGCGCCTGCCGCTTTAAGTATTTGAGCAAGCTTGCCAGGGGCTGCGAACCTGAATGCACCAAGTGCCTCTGGATCAGCGGGCGGCGTTGCGACATGACTCGAAATGACGTTGGTTACAATGTAAGCAAAAGGATTCAAGTTACTCTCGTGCCAGACTGCAAGCGATAAGGAACCTCCTGATTTGATCACGCGGAGCATCTCGCGCAAGCCTGCTAGCGGATCAGGAAAAAACATTACGCCGAGCCTGCAAACCGCTGCGTCGAAGGAATTGTCTTTAAAGGGCAGTGAATCCGCGAGGCACTGCTCGAAGAACATGTTCTCGAGTCCTCGACGATGGGCTTCACTTTTGGCGGCGAAGACCATCTCGGCAACCGCATCCGTACATGTCACTGAACCTTTAGAGCCGACTACTTCGGCGATAGTCAGTGACGGCTCGCCAGCCCCTCCGGCTACGTCCAGCACCTTGTCGCCCTCGCTAATGCCTGCTTCTTCAATCAATGCCCGGGTTACAGGAGAGAACATCTTGCGAATAGTCTGCGCGTGTCTTTCCCAGTACTGGGCAGACTCACGCCATTCCCGCAGAGTATCAACCATTTGAACTTGGCTCATCGTTTATACTTTCCTTCTTGTCTATTATTTCTTTCGTTTGAAATGGCCTTCACTATAAACTTCGAAATCTTTGCCTGGTCCTGCCAGTTCAAAAACCTCAGTGAACTCGTCAGGACCGACTATTTTGTACGTCTCGCGTGCTCGCCAGCCCGCAG
The DNA here is from genome assembly GCA_035491875.1 of Pyrinomonadaceae bacterium. Taxonomy (GTDB): domain Bacteria; phylum Acidobacteriota; class Blastocatellia; order Pyrinomonadales; family Pyrinomonadaceae; genus PSRF01. The sequence goes on from DATJKB010000568.1 coordinate 11,276, forward strand.
GAATATTCTCAATGCCTTCTGAGGTGAACACGATCGTTTTGCCATCGTCGCTGATGCTTGTCGTCACGTATTGGTTAACGAAACCTTCAACATGGAATTGTCGGAAGACAAACTGCTTCCGATTTTTGTCGAAGCTGATCATTCCCCAGTCTTCGTGAATTTCACCTTTTGGGTTTTTCGGTTGTGGCTCGTAAGTGGAGCGGTTCTGTACGTGCAAGAACCTGTCGTTCAGAGTTAACCGATACTCACGCTGGATCTTTGAAACACCTGGATTACCAGTTCCAGTTCCTTCCCACTTGCCCAAAAAGAAGTTGAGCGGCTGCCAGACATCCGCCGGAGGTTTGGTTTGCTCACCGAGGAACGCGGGAAGAAAGAGACCGATCAGGATCGGGATGATGCTGACAAGCGTCATTTATGAGATTCCTCCTGTGGCTGCGAATTCTAGTCGTCACCAGACTATTAGGGAAATGAATTGTTTCGATAGTTATAATAGTGATTTACAATGCTTCAACCGTGGACATTCGAGGTCTCGAAGTCTTTCTCAGCGTAGCGAAACACTTGAACTACACGCGCGCGGGCGAGGAACTGAATCTCAGTCAGCCAAGCGTTTCGATACGCATTAAGCAACTCGAAAATGAGCTTGGCATGAAGTTGTTTGAGCAACTTGGTAAAAAGGTGGCGTTAACTGATGCCGGTTTGCTGTTGGTTTCTCATGCACGTCGCGTCATTGCCGCGATTCAGGACGCGAAACAAGCCCTCGAGGAGTTGCAGGGATTAGAACGCGGCTCCCTTAGAATTGGCGCGAGCACCACTCCGGGCATGTATCTGATTCCGCAGATCATCGCACGCTTCAAAGAGCGATACCCCAAGATTGAAGTACATCTGGGAATCAAAGACACGAAGCAAGTTGAGGAAGGTGTCATCAGAAACGAATTCGATTTTGGTTTTGTGGGCGGTCATCTCGTAGGTGATGAAGTAGACGTACTCGCTTGGGTAACAGACCAACTGGTCCTGGTTGTTGGCCCTAAACATCCTTTGGCGAAAAAGAAATCTATCAAGGCAGAGGATCTTCGAAAAGAGAAGTTCATCCTTCGCGAACTGGGTTCAGCCACGCGATCAACGATTGCCAGTCATTTACAAAAATCCAGTCTCGCGGTACAGACAGTCATGGAAATGGAGAATCCCGAATCCGTCAAGAAAGCAGTCCAGAGTGGATTGGGGATCGCATTCATTTCAAAGTTTGCCGTAGAGATCGAATTGAGGGCCAAGACTTTGGTCGCCGTGCGCATTCATGGTCTAGATATTCGGCGCGAATTAAAGATCGTCCATCGAAAAGACAAACACCTCAGCCGCGCAGCACAGACGTTCATTTCGATGGCACAGATTACAAGTTCTAAAGATAGTACAAGGTAAAGATATCGGACATTGCTTATCGAGTGTTTAAAGTGCGTGCACCCGCTTGGATTAAGCTTCACCCCTTATTGACCCAGGTTCCAAAATAAGATCTTTACGCCCCACACTCTTTCGTAATACGCTTTGCGCCTTAACTCCTACTTAGTGGTTTTTTGAACATCTCGTCTCAGGTTCTTAATATGAAGATAAAGTTGGCTGCCGCATTGTTTCTTTTTCTCCTTGCAGTGTCGTGCTCAAGCTCAAAGCTCAATTCGGGACGCGACGCTGAATTGCAGCCTCGGAGCGAACCCGTAAAGATCGGGGAGATGGCTCCGAATTTCACGCTTGAAGATCAAAACGGGCAAAAGGTAAGTCTGTCGACGCTGCGCGGAGGTGGTCCAACAGTCCTCGCGTTCTACCGAGGTAATTGGTGACCATACTGTGCTCAGCAGTTAGCTGAGCTACGCTTCCTGAAAAAACCAAACGAGACTCTTAATCTGCTAGCAGTTAGTGTTGACACTCCAACACAAAGCAGAGAATTTGCCACAAAGATTGCTGCCGATGGTAAAGGTAAGATCGAATACCAGATTTTGTCGGATCCGGGCCATCGAGTAATCGATGCATATGGGATTAGAGATCCTGACTACAACGGCCAGAAGTTTGAAGGCATTCCTCGTCCAACGGTATATGTCATTGACAAGATGGGCCGTATAACGTGGATGAAAGTTGAAATGAATTACCAGGAAAGGCCAACGAACGAGGATATTAGAGCAGCTCTCAACGCCTTAACTTAGACTAACGTATTGTCTCGATTCTTTCAGTAAGATTGGATTGAAGCGCGTCGAATATGGCTAGTCTATAACGAAGGGATTTCTGGTTCGTTTGATATCGGGAAAGTCAGACGCCTATTAGCGAAAGTTGCTGAGTAACACTACATCACTTGTTACTGTACCGCGGCTAAGGATCAATTGGCCTTCAGGTGACCAATCAAACGAGAAGATTCGGCTTGATTTAAAGCGCGTCAATTGTTTAGCAGGTTCGCCTGAAACAGGCTGGCTCCACAAATTAGAAACGTCACCTGTGGTTAGAACATACGTTAATGCACGGCCCTCCGCAGTCCACCTCAACGCAGAGCTGGCAGGATCAAACGCGGATATAGCTCCCATGTCGAAAGTACGGATTGGCTGGCCACCATTTATGCTAAACAGACCTAACTTCATCTGCTCGTTCGGGTGTTGTCGATAGAAACAGGCTATTGATTCACCGTCGGGCGAAACAGCTGGATTAGTCGCGTATCCATCGATAATCCTTTCCGGTGCTCCGCCGTCGATCGACACACGCCAGACCGTAGGCTTTCCCGCTCCCCGGAGGGTGTACACAACCCATTTCGCATCGGGTGCACAGTGTGGATTCACTTCGCCACTACCACTCGTAAGCTGTCGAGGATTAGTGCCATCCTGGTCCACACGCCAGATGTTAGAGGTTCCCGAACGATCGGAACTAAAGACAACGTAACGTCCGTCGCGAGTTACGACAGGCTGAGTATTGTTCCGCGAATTCGCTGTCAGCTGACGCTGGTTGCTGCCATCGGCATTCATAACCCACAGGTCCATATTTCCGCCCGCACTCGCGGAATAGACCACTTGTCCATCGGTCATAAATGCAACTCCATTACGGCCATCAAGTCTGGAACCAGTCGTAACTTGGGTCGGTTGATTCCAATCTGAGTTGTTAGCCACCCATAGGTTGCAGGTAGATGCTGACTGTAGTGTCACCAGTCTCTTTGAGTCCGATGTAACGCTCACGCCGCGATAGCTGTTCAGGTCGTTGTTGGTAATTCGACGTGCCTCGCCTTCAGGGTAGCGAACGTACCAAACTTGTTGCGAATCAGAGCCCGACGAATCCGGATCAGAAGCAGTGAAGACCAATCCACTAGAATCGGGAACCCATGCGATGTCCCCCATGGAAGGCCAATTCCTGCTGCTAATCTGTTTTTCTTTTGGATCATCGAGTCGAATTTCGATTAGATATGTATTGTAGGAAGGTACGAAACTACCGGCAGCACAAACAATCGAATTCCCTTTTGGTGACCATGTAACCGAGCCAAAGAAGTTCGGTAGTTTACGCGCAGCAATCTTGCGCTCGTTGCTTCCGGTTACGTCGGCAACGATCACCACGTCCTCTCCAACGTCAGCCATGTTGCGTATGAACGCAACACTCTGCCCATCTGGCGACAACGTTACCGCGCTCGTTACGTTCGAAATTAACTTTCTGGCACTACCACCTAAAACATCAATCGAATAGAGATTTGAAGAGATACTATTCCTGTCAGTAGCTACGTAGTAAACGAAATCACCATCAGGTGAGAAAATTAGCTTGTGGTAGCGCACATCTGAAGGCGGTACGACCTCTTTGTCGCTGTTCGTGTTTACCTGACGGACTCGCAGGCTCTGCAGTCCATTTTCAGCCACAGCATGAAAGACCTGTTTCCCGTCAGGAGAGATGACGGCCTGGTCTACCCTGCCAGTAGTTGTAAGGCGCGTAATTCGCATGTCCGTCACAGGCTCAACTGAGCGTGTGCCCTTCATCCAATAATTTATGAAGATGAAAGCAACAACAATGAGTGTGAGAACTATGCCGCCTAAAACTAGTTTTGAAGCGATTGAATATTGCGGCCGATCTTTGGGGAATGTTTCAGCGCTTGCCGTCGATCGCTGCTGGGATACAGGTGCTGTATCTGGAACGGCGTGTGAGAAATTCATGTTCGTCCGACTTTGTATGCCTGACCTTCGATCAGCTGACCCGAATGGTTGGACCGAGCGCTCAATTTCGGCATTCAGTTCAAGGTCGCGACGAAGGTTCTTCAAGTCAATCGCCATTTCTTTCGCCAGGTGATAGCGCTCATCAGGGTCCTTCTGTAAGGACTTGCGAACAATGCGCTGGAGTTCATCGGGAACGTCTGGCGAGAAACGCTGCAATGGGACCGGCTCAGTTCTTAGTATGGACGCAACCACATCGCTGGTACTGAGGCCCTCGAAAGGAGGTCGTCCGGCGATCAGTTCATACAGAATTACACCCAAACTCCAGATGTCAGTGCGCTCATCTAGTTGCAGGCCTCGTGTTTGCTCAGGGGACATGTAACTCACCGTCCCCATGACCTTACCTGGATCGGTTTGAATTACTTGGAGGGTTGCGGCTTCCGGATCGCTGGCAAGATTCCTGGATTCACTTAACTTAGCTAGACCGAAATCAAGCACCTTCACATAGCCGTCGCGTCGAACCATGATGTTGTCGGGCTTGATGTCGCGATGAATGATCTTTGCAGTATGTGCGGCCGCAAGAGCCGAGGCGATCTGAGTTCCCCAGTCTAAAACTTGATGAAGTTCTATCGGCCCTTGACTTGTGAGCTGGCGCAACGATTGGCCGTCGATGTATTCAGTGACAATGAAATGGCTAGCACCGTGTTGGCCAATTTCAAAAATCGTGAAGATATTTGGATGATTCAACGAAGACGCGGCGAACGCCTCTTGCTTGAACCTGCGCAGCCGCTCATCGTCGCGTGTAAATTGGGGGGGCAAGAGCTTCAGTGCGACCGAGCGGCGCAGCTGCAGGTCTTGAGCGAGATAAACCTCACCCATGCCACCGACACCGAGTAAAGAACGCACTTCGTATCGACCTAGTCGTGTACCGGAAGGAACCCCCATGTTTCGGTTAGGCGCGGGAGAGAGAGAGAGAATCCTTATTTCTGTTCTCAAGATCGAGCGAGCGCCCATTGTAGATTACTAAGCAAATCTATGCCATGAATCGTCTCGAAAAGTGGCGCACACGAATGGACGATGTTTTTGCAAGCTCCCGGCGGTAAAATCAATTCGAAGTGAATCGTGTGTAAGCCTCGCGGGCACGTTTGAAAGAGTACCTCGCTTTATCGCACCGCCGCTTCGGCGTTGACTCCGGTTGATGTTAGTTGTGTCACGCCGGTGCCATCGGCATTCATCACGAAGATGTTTTCGGTCACACTCGTTTCGGGACGACGACCGGTG
>DATJKB010000569.1:0-5499 GCA_035491875.1 Pyrinomonadaceae bacterium
AGGTGAACAGGATTATTGGAACGCTCGTTCTCAATCGGGCCTGCCGGACCAACTCTAATACTTCCTTAACTCCGAAGTTATGCGTTAACGCGCGCTCCGAGGCCCGCTGAATGACGGGACCATCGGCCATCGGATCGCTGATAGGAATACCCAGTTCGTTGACTGTCGCGCCAGCGTTATCGAGTTCGAGGATTAGATCGAGGGTTGTGTTGAGATCCGGATCACCGGCTGTGATGAAAGGGATGAATCCTTTTTTGCCTTCGTGCTCGAATCGGTTGAAAGCTTCGGCTATTCGTCCCACAGACTACGACTCCAGGATTTCGCGAACGGTCGCAACGTCCTTATCACCGCGACCCGAAAGGTTTACGACGATTATCTGATCCGGATGCATTTCCGGTGCGATCTTCATTGCATACGCAACTGCGTGAGCGGACTCTAATGCTGGAATAATTCCCTCTAACCGAGCGAGGATTTGCAGCGCCTCAATTGCTTCGTCGTCCGAAACGCTCGTGTATTCAACCCGGTGCAAGTCGTGCAGAAAAGCATGTTCAGGTCCGATCGACGGATAATCGAGACCGGCAGAAACAGAATGAGTGGCAGCGATCTGACCGTTGGCGTCCTGCAAAACGTAACTCATTGTGCCTTGAAGAACACCCGGCTTGCCACCGCCTTCTGCGTTGAAGCGTGCGGCATGCTGGCCCAGGCTGTTTCCAGTCCCGCCCGCTTCCACTCCGCACATATGCACTGATTCTTCCGACAGGAATGGATAAAACAACCCAATTGAATTCGAACCACCGCCAACGCACGCAATCAAAAGATCCGGAAGGCGCGCTTCGTGTTCGAGAATCTGAGCGTGCGTCTCTTGTCCAATAACACTTTGAAAGTCGCGCACCATCAACGGATATGGATGTGGACCAAGTGCGCTTCCGAGCAGATAGTAAGTGTCAGCAACGTTCGTGACCCAATCGCGCAATGCTTCATTAATGGCGTCTTTAAGTGTGCGAGAGCCTGCACTGACTTCACGCACTTCGGCGCCCAACAGCTCCATGCGAAATACATTCAATGCCTGCCGTCGCATGTCCTCTGAGCCCATGTAAACGACGCATTGCAAATCAAACAACGCACAAACCGTCGCAGTCGCTACACCATGTTGACCGGCACCGGTCTCAGCAATGACGCGCTGCTTCCCCATGCGCCGTGCGAGCAGTACCTGGCCGAGGGTGTTATTGATCTTGTGCGCGCCGGTGTGAAGCAGGTCTTCTCGCTTGAGATAGATGCGAGCACCGCCGGCGTGCTGAGTTAGGCGTGACGCATAGAACAGAGGGGTAGGTCTGCCGGCGTAATTGTGCAGAAGTTCAGAGAGTTCGGCTTGAAACGATTGATCGTGTTTGGCTGCGAGAAAGGCACGGGTTAGCTCCTCGAGTGGCGCCACCAACGTCTCAGGAACAAATCGACCACCATATTTTCCCCAGTGGCCGAGGGCATCAGGTTGTGAGAAGGCAGTGGGCATTTAGATTTTTGATTTTAGATTTTTGATTTTAGATTTGACATTATTTATCAATTGTCATTTAAACACCGCGGCAGGTTTATGCAGACCACAAAGGACGACTGGTGGCGGGTACAAAATGATAATCGATAAATGTCAAATGATAACTGACCAATGATTTCTTTTTCTTTCCTGCCTGCTGCTCCTGCCCCTGATTAAACGCCCGGCAACTTCTCCTGCAACAACGGCGCTACCGCAACTCTGTTTCGTCCCGCATTCTTAGCCACATACAAAGCGCCATCCCCGGCAGAGTAAAGAGCGCGTTCCGAATGCGCGCTGTCCGGACACGACGCAACGCCGATACTTACGGTCGCGTTGCCAACACCCTCCACTTGTCGCCTACTCAGAGCATCGCGCAGTCGGTCAGCGGCAGCGACAGCCTTTTCGCCGTTAATGCCCGCAAGCAACAGCGCGAATTCCTCTCCACCCATGCGTGCCGGCGTATCGTTGTCGCGCGAAACTTCTTTGAGTGTTTGGGCAATCTGTCGAATTACAGCATCGCCTGCCGGATGCCCAAACTGGTCGTTAATCTTTTTCAAATGATCGATATCAATCAATAAGAGCGAGCAAGGCGATCCGTACCGGCGCCATCTTTCGACCTCTCTCTTCAAGGCTGCTCTGAATCGACGGCGATTGGCGAGACCAGTTAGATGGTCCAAATCGGCGTCGGCCCGTAGATTGTCGATCTTCTGTCTTATCTCCACGAGCTGTTGAGTGCGTTCCACCAACAACTCAAACTCGGACGGCAATTGAAAATAATCAAACGCACCTGACTGCAGCGCCTCCTGCCGTCGTTGAACGGTTGCCGGGTCCGTTCCCACCAGCACGAGCGGTATGCCATCATTTGAATTAATAAGCATTCGCGCAAATTCTCGCACGCGCAAACCTCGCGCGTTTGGATTGGCTATTACCAGATGTGGCCTTGATCGCTGCAGTGAAACGAGCGCTGCTGTCCCCGTCGATACACCAACAACTTGTATCTGTCTTCCGGAAAGAGTTTCAATGAGCGACGACAGATCATCGTCAGTAATCAGCAGAACCCGGCCTCGCGCGCGATCTGCGCTCTTATCTTTCTTCTCAGCGTGAGCACTCATAAGCGGTTGGGAGAGGCCCGATACAACGTAATCGGAGAGGATAAGTTTGCAACAGTTGTTCGGGGCGCTACTGAGCATACTCTGTTTGGCTGTGTCATCGTCAAGGTTTAACAGCCCGACACTTTCCTATGAACTCTCTTACCAATTCATGATTCTTCTTTCCCGGCGATTCTTCCAACCTGCTGCATGCATCGACCGCGTAGGGTCGAACGGCTGTGATCGCCTCCTGGATGTTCTGCGGCGATAGTCCACCCGCGAGAAAAAGCTTTGGTGCCACGTTTCGAAACCTTGCTGCCAAAGACCAATCCACTACGCGACCGGTTCCACCGCGCGCCTCTTTGTCTCCGGCATCGATCATTACCGCCGAAACGTTGTAATCATCCAGTGCGCCATCGATCAGCTGTTGCTGTGAAAGCACCTTGATGACGAACCAGTCGCGGAGTGCTGCACAGAACTCAGGTGATTCGTCGCCGTGGAGTTGCAGCGCGTTGATACCCGCCGCGCGTGCTATCTCCAACAACGATTCCGGAGTCTCTTCATTTACAAACACGCCGACCTTTAATACTTCCTGCGGCAGTTCCTGAATTATTTGGCGCGCCGCCGCCGGCTCGATGTAGCGCGGAGAAGGCCGATAGAAGTTGAACCCCAGGTTATCTGCCCCGGCTTCGACTGCCATCAATGCATCCTGCAAGTTTGTGATGCCGCAGATTTTTACCAGCGTCATTGTGTCAAGTTTCGGGTCTCGGGCATCGGGTGTCAGGTAGCATAGGTATCGGACCGCCGACACCTGATACTTGGCACCTGTTACCTGACACCCGGCACCTTTCTCTGCAACGCGGCCAGGGCTTCCCCTGGTGACTCCGCCCGCATTAATGATTCGCCAATCAGAAAGCCTCGATAGCCAACTTCCTCAAGTCGTAAGAGATCTTCCGTGGTCCTGAGTCCACTTTCACTTACGAGCACGGCACCTCGTGGAGCAGACGCGGCAAGATTCAAAGACGTTTCGAGTGAAACGTTGAACGTCCGCAAGTCTCGGTTGTTAACCCCGATAAGTTTTGCTCCGCACTGCACGGCTCTTTTCATTTCGTGTCCGTCGTGAACTTCGACGAGTGCGTCCATACCAAGTTCGTCTTCCACGATCTCCCGCAGAGACGTTAGTAGTGCATCGTCCAACGCCGCGACGATCAACAAAACGGCAGCAGCGCCCGCGGCTGCTGTTTCATAAACTTGATACTCGTCGAAAACAAAATCCTTCCTCAGCAAAGGAAGCGCCACCGCACTTCTAATCGCGTGAAGATCTTCTAGTGAACCATCGAAGTAATCCTCTTCGGTAAGCACTGAAATCGCCGCGGCGCCGGCGGAAGCATAGTCGCGCGCAATCTCGGCCGGATCAGCGCGCTCTCGAATAACTCCTTTTGACGGGGAGCGCCGCTTGAATTCCGCGATGATATTGATTCGATCTATTGACGATAGCGCGTTACGCAATGCGTGGGTCGTAACATTCGTTCGTACGTTTCGCGCGGCGTCACGAAGTGTTTCAAACGGGACGTCCTTTTTTTTCGCTTCCACACGCTGCTGCTTACGCGCGATTATTTCCGAGAGAATGTTCATCGAAGCACTCTTTGGAGTGCGCCGACCTGTCGGCGCTTTTCTGTTGAAAGCGGCGACAAGTCGCCGCGGACGAAAGCGGTGACAGGTCACCGCACTCCAAAAGCTACGCGCTCGTGATTCGGGCGAGTTCGTCTAACTTTCTTAGCGCACGACCATCGTCGATCACGTTATTCGCCAACTGAGTACCCTCAACCAGATCGTCCACTACATTGCCGACAACAAGCGCAGCCGCAGCATTCATGACAACCAACGACCGCGCAGCATCCTTACGCGAACCGTCGAGAACGCTCCGTACAATGGCGGCATTGCAATCAGGGTCCCCACCGCGCAGACCATCTAATTCCTGAGTGGTTAGTCCAAAATCTTCCGGAAAGATTTCAAACATACGAACTGAGCCATTACGCGCTTCCGCGATCGTTGTCTTTCCCGCAAGCGTTATCTCATCGAGCCCGTCTTCGCCATGGACCACCCACGCCCGTTCAGTGCCAAGTGCGGCGAGTGCGCTCGCCATTTTATTCACCAGGTCTTTTCGCCAAACGCCGACGATTTGTCGCGGCGCGCCTGCTGGATTGCTCAATGGTCCAAGCAGATTGAATGTAGTTTGCACTCCCAACTGCCTGCGAATTCCAGCCACTCGCGCAGTCGCACTGTGGTAGAGAGGCGCAAACATGAAACACATTCCAATTTCGCTTAAAGCTCGCTCTGAAAGTTCCGGCAGCGCAGATACATTCACGCCCAGCGCAGTGAGCACATCAGCACTACCCGACTTGCTACTGGCCGCGCGATTTCCATGTTTCGCGACAGGCAATCCAGCGGCTGCGATTACGAACGCCGCTGCAGTTGAGATATTGAATGTCTTCGAACGGCTCGATCCGGTGCCGGCTGTATCGATGAAGCATGGATGATTGCACCGAACGCGTGTCGCACGCGAACGCAAGCCTTCGGCGAGACCAGTTAATTCTTCGATAGTCTCGCCTTTCGTGGTGAGCGCGATGAGTGTGCCGGCGATTTGCGCATCGCTTGCCGACTCATCCAATACTGCGCTCAAAAGGGAGGATGCTTCGCTGCGAGTTAGATCTTCGCGACGAATTAGACGAGAAAGAAACTCGTGAAGGTTAGACATGCAAGTCAGATTTGGATGGAACTTCTCATTCTCCCCAGGCTTCAGCCTGGGGTTAAGTGCGATAACCCTCAAACGAACCGTTTCAACGGTTTACTTGCGCGCTTTCGACCTCTCGTCGGCAATCC
>DATJKB010000570.1:0-6864 GCA_035491875.1 Pyrinomonadaceae bacterium
TAGAAGAAGTAAGAGGGGTGCGGTGTGGCGTGGTACCCGGTCCGAAGAAGCGACCGGTACCGTTGCGTTCGGCAGTGTTGCTGCCCGACAAACGTCTGCTGCCCTTGCTGAATGACCGAGGACAGTTGAATCCTGAGATTACGCAATTGGTCGAACGCAATAGAGACGAGCGTGAGCAGTCGAGATATAGGAGACGATGAAGCAGGTCCACCGATTTTCACAGATTACACAGATTAAGACCGAGAGAGCGATGTTGAGTATTTGGGCTACCCTGCGCAAACAATCAACGTCGCATTCTAAAAACTAATCTGTGTAATCTGTGAAAATCGGTGGACCTGCTTTAAAGACTATGAAACTACGCATGCCCGAGATGCCGTCAGCGACACTGCTGGCTGCGCTTGCGGAATACAGACTATTGCCCGCGATCGTTTTCATGCCTACAAGGCGGCGATGCGATCAGGCCGCTTCGGAAGCAGCGCTGACTCGACGTGATCCACTTGAGCACCGGCGCGAAGAACGACGCGAGTTCATGCGCGCCTTTGTTGAAGAGCATCCTGAAGTTCGTAATCACCGTCATTGGGACACCATCATTCGCGGCGGTGTTGCGTCTCATCACGCCGGACACATTCCCGCGTGGAAGCTGGTTATCGAAAAATTGATGAGCGCTGGACTGCTCGACGCCATTTTCGCGACAGCGACAGTAGCTGCAGGCGTCGACTTTCCCGCGCGCACGGTTGTGCTTACTGGCGCTGATGCACGATCAAGTAGCGGTTGGCGAGCGCTAAGTGCGTCCGAGTTGCAACAGATGACTGGACGCGGCGGACGTCGCGGTCGAGACAACGTGGGATTTGTGATTGCGGCGCCAGGCTTACATCAAGATCCGGAACGCATCGCTGAACTCCTCAAAGCGCCTCCCGATCCACTTGTCAGCCAATTTCGATCGACCTACACGACGCTCTTGAATCTGCTCGATGCATACGGCTCGTTTGCGCGCGTGCGGGAAATTGCTGAACGAAGTTTTGCTTATCGCGATTCAGCCCACCTGATCAAGGAGCTTGAGAGGACCAGAGAAGCGAGTGAGCGCCAGATAGAAACCAGGGTGAGCGAAGCAGGTTGCAACCTATCGCTCTCAGCCGTTGTTGGTTTGGAGAGACTAACGAGTGCGCGCTCTCGTTTGCAGGAAGCGAAGCCACAAAGTCGCGCTGAACTTTTTCATCGCTGGCTCGACGAAGTAGTAAAGCCCGGACGCGTAGTAGGAATCGGTCGTAGCGGACGCCGGCTGGTGATGATTACTGAAAAGCGTGACGGCAATGTGAGTGGTGTACGTGAAGATGGCCGTGGTGCGAGTTTTCCTTTTGAGCGAATCGGCCGAGTCTATTCGCCAGTCTATCGACTTCGCATAGACGACATTGAGCAGGGCTTTGAGGAGATTCGGGAACGTGGGAAAGAACTCGTCATTGCTGAACCTCGCCTCAGAGATTCGTACGTTGAAGAGACTGACGCATTGAATCTTCTAGACGACGCCATCGATAAGCTGCTGCCCAGGGAGATGAATGACGAAGAGCGTGAGCGTTGTACCGAACTGCTTTGGGAGTTGCGCGAAACGGCAGAGGACCACGAACGCGCAACTCGAAGGATTGAGGTCTTGCGCGAGCGCGTGTGGGAACCATTTGAGCAGCGCGCGCGAGTTCTTTCAGTGTTTGGCTATCTTGATTTCGCGGAAGAAAAAGTTACCGAGCGCGGTCGGTGGCTCGCAGATCTTCACATCGATCGACCTTTGTTGGTCGGTGAAGCTTTAGAAAGTGGGCTCTTCAACGAACTTGAGTCAAAACAGTTAGCCGGGATCATGGCTGCTTTGACTGCTGATGAGGATCGCGATTATGGCGAGCTGGCGTTGGAAGACGACGTTGTGACTTCGCTCGCGAAATTCGAAGACATAGGTTTTAAAGTCGCCAACGAAGAATGGAAATACGGCGTTGAGCCTGCGCCCGAGTTGAACTTCTCCGCAGCTGGTGCAGCTGTGCATTGGGCAGCTGGCGCTGCCTGGACACAGATTGTCCGCGAGACCCGTGCTGAGGAGGGCGATCTCTTTCGCATGTTCTCAAGGACCGGCGAAGCGCTCTTGCAGGTCGCCGGACTTCATCGAACTCACCCGCAGGCGGCACAGGCTGCGGCGATCGTTGCAGAGATGGTCTTGCGCGAGCCGATTCGGTAACACAACGACAGGATTACAAGATTTCAGGATTACAAGATTAGAGCATCGCCCAGGTTTGCGTTCCGATCAGTCCTGTGAATTTTGTAATCCTGTCTTGTGTTGGTTAACATGCGCGGCGCAAAGTTTCAGCCCAAATCAATCTTAAAGAGGAATCATTATGTCTACTCCCGCAGCCCAACAACCATCGCCACAACTTTTCTTTCAAACCGTAAACGCTCATCAACGCACGGAGGCTCTGAAGGCAGCCGTTGAATTGGAAGTGTTCACCGCCATCGCGGAAGGCAATCAATCCGCTGCCGACATCGCGAAGCGCGTTAGTGCCGCCGAGCGTGGTGTGCGAATCTTGTGCGACAACCTTTGCATCATGGGTTTTCTGACAAAGAGCGGTGACCTGTATCAATTAACTCCTGACTCCGCATTCTTCCTCGACAAGCGATCGCCTGCATACATCGGCGGCGCGACAGAGTTTCTCCTGACGCCCATGTTGACTGCCGGCTTTCAATCGTTGACCGAAGCAGTGCGCAAAGGTGGAACAGCTATCTCTGAAGAAGGAACTGTTTCAGCTGACAATCCCATCTGGGTGAAATTCGCGCGCGGCATGGCTGCAATGATGATGATGCCGTCGCAGCAGATCGCGAAGCTCGTTGATCCCCAGGCAGACAAACCACTGAAGGTTCTGGATATCGCTGCGGGTCATGGAATGTTCGGTATCGCTTTCGCCATGAACAATCCGAACGCTGAGGTTGTGGCTGTCGACTGGTCCAACGTTTTGAAGGTCGCAAGCGAGAATGCGCAAAAGATGGGAGTCGGTGATCGACACCGGTCAATCGAGGGCGATGCGTTCGAAGTTGATTTTGGCAACGACTACGACATAGTTCTGCTGACAAACTTCCTGCACCACTTCGATCCGCCTACAAACGAGAAACTCTTGCGTAAGGTGCATGCAGCATTAAAGCCCGACGGACGTGCGGTGACACTCGAGTTCGTTCCCAACGACGATCGGATTTCACCTCCGGAAACGGCAGGATTTTCCTTAGTGATGTTGGCCGGCACCAAGGCGGGCGATGCTTACACCTTCGCCGAACTCGACAAGATGCTGACAAATGCGGGCTTCAAACGCAGCACGATTCATCTGCTGCCGCCTGGATTCCAGCAGGTTGTAGTTTCTGAAAAGTGATACCGGCCGCAGATCTACGCAGATAAAACGCAGATCAGAATTGAAGAAATCATTTTGATCTGTGTAAATCTGCGAGAATCTGCGGCTAGAAACTGTTTTGGAAAGGCCTAACAAATGCGACTCGCTTGCCTGATCTTCCTCGCCTTAACGCTGGCCGTACCACTAAACAACCAAAACCGCTCAATCGAACCTGCACAAACTGAAGCCATCTATCTCATCAAACCTGCGAGTGTCTTCGACGGAACTAACGCTCAACTCCATCGAGATTGGGTTGTTGTTGTTCGTGGCGAGAAGATCGAATCGGTTGGACCAGCGAGCAGCCTTCAACTCCCGGCTGGCGCGAAGACGATCGACTTACCTGGCCTAACGTTGCTGCCTGGATTGATGGAAGCCCACTCGCATGTATTGCTTCATCCTTACAGCGAGATGGTGTGGAACGATCAAGTGGCGAAGGAGTCGCTATCTCTGCGTGTTGCGCGTGCGACGAATCATCTGCGCAGCACTTTGCAAGCGGGGTTCACGACAATCCGCGATCTGGGAACCGAAGGCGCCGAATACGCAGACGTCGGACTAAAGCAGGCAGTGCAGCAAGGAATTATCCCTGGGCCACGAATGTTGGTGGTGACGAAAGCGATTGTCGCCACCGGCAGCTACGGACCCAAAGGCTATGCATCGGAATGGCGTGTACCTCAAGGCGCTGAAGAGGCTGACGGTATCGATAGTTTGACTCGTGTTGTTCGCGATCAAATCGGGCACGGCGCTGACTGGATTAAGATCTACGCTGACTATCGTTGGGGTACTCAAGGCGCGGCGCCCACATTCTCGCTCGACGAAATAAAACTCGTAGTCGAAACCGCCAAGAGCGCGAACGTTCCTGTCGCAGCACATGCGACCACCGCTGAAGGAATGCGACGCGCTACGTTGGCGGGAGTAGAGACCATTGAACATGGCGATGGCGGAACTCCGGAAGTTTTTCGCTTAATGAAGGAACGCGGAGTTGCTTTGTGTCCGACGTTGTCAGTTGCTTCAGGTGCAAACGTCGAACGTAAACGCGGTGTATTCAAGTCAGCACTCGATGCGGGAGTTATGATTGTGAACGGGAGTGACGTCGGCGTTTTTGCTCACGGCGATAACGCTCGCGAGCTGGAGTTGATGGTGAAATTTGGAATGCCGGTCATCGATGCCTTGCGATCGGCGACGTCAACAAGTGCGCGAGTGCTTCACCTCGGTGACAAACTCGGACAGATCAAGGCCGGAATGCTTGCCGACGTTATCGCTGTTGAAGGAGACCCGACTTCAGATATTTCGTCTCTGCGGCGCGTCAGGTTCGTGATGAAGAACGGAGCGATCTACAAGCAGTAAAAAGATCTCTATGCGGCGGGCTTTCGGATCAACCGCTCAACTGTCGCCAACAATTCGTGAGTGCGAAAGGGCTTGCCCACAAAAGCGTCGAAACCGGACTTGAG
This sequence comes from Pyrinomonadaceae bacterium, assembly GCA_035491875.1. Lineage (GTDB taxonomy): Bacteria > Acidobacteriota > Blastocatellia > Pyrinomonadales > Pyrinomonadaceae > PSRF01. The sequence continues at coordinate 4,859 of DATJKB010000570.1, forward strand.
AACGCGATCCCGATCCGACTCAGTGTGTGCCGTTACTGCGACACACGGGATGGCTGCCGTTGATGGGTCCGACTTTAACTCTCGAAAGACACCCCAACCGTCCAGTTCCGGCATTGATAGATCGACCATCACCAAGTCGGGCGGGTTCCCGCGGGCGATCTTTACACACTCAGCCCCATTTCTGGCTTCATGCACGTCATAGCCGGCGGCGTTCAACAGTATCCGCAAAAGCTCGCGGTTGTCGTCGTAGTCTTCAGCGATGAGGATTGTGGCCATCTAATTTTGTAATTTCGGCGCCCCAGTCGCGCGCTACCATACCAAAAACGGCCCATTTATCAAGAAGACTCCTATTTCGTCGGCAAGGGGGGACGTCCGGCGCCACGCGTTTGGAGGGTCCGTGGAGCGCGACACCCGCAAATTAAAAGACCCTAAAAAAAACGATTTCTTGACTAGCAGAATACCTAGTGTCCATAATCGGTCAGAGACCTCGCTGTCCCCTGGTCTCTCCGAGTAACCCTGGGTTCGGATACCTACCTAGACAGACCTAACAATCACAGACGGAGGAGTAGCCTGTGGCCAACGGACATTTGGAAGACAGCTTGCGCCAGGAGATCGAGCATTACTTCGAGGGCCGGCTAAGCGCCATAAAGCAGGAAATCGCCTTACTTCAGTCCCAATTTAACGAATCGCTGACGACTTTGCTCGACCGCCAAGGCGACGTGCAAACCGAGGGAAGTTTATCAACTTCCATCGGCGAGTACTTGCGTGCGGCTCATGAACGAGGCGTTGACCTCGCAGCGTCCGAATCTGCGCGAGCCAAAGCCTCCAGCGAGATGGCGATAGTCAAAGCCGCCATCGGTGAGATAACCGAGCAACAATCGCAGGCTGACATTCTCAAGACGCTGATCAATCGGGGCTCATCCTTTGCTCCGCGAATTGCCTTCTTCGTAATCAAGGGCGAACAGGCATCAGGTTGGCGTGCGCGTGGATTTGAAGGCACCGTCGGTGACCAGGCGATTCAAGAGATCTCATTGTCGCTCAACGCCGAGACCGTAATTGGCAGCGTCGCGAAATCGCTTACGACGTGGAGTGGTGGTCCTAACTCGCACGCTGACGATTACATGCTCATCAGCAAGTTAGGTGAAGAACCACCGCAGAGAGTCGTGGCGATTCCGCTGACAGTTAGAAAGCGCGCCGTCGCCGTCCTGTATGCAGACTCGGCCGGATTGGATTCTGAATCGATCAATCTGGAAGCACTCGAAACGTTGGTTGCGGTCTCTGGAATGGCAGTGGAACTGCTGTCGGTTGCTAAGGCAGCGCCAAGAAGAGAAGAACAACCAGCGACGCCCGCTCCTGAACCAACTCCCGTCTACACGCCTGAAAGAGAGTACGAGGAACAGCCACAGGCAGAGCCGTCCGAAGCCATGGCTGACACACTTCGCCCGACTTACATCCAGTCCGAACCTGAGCCGGCCGTCGAAGCTCCGCCGCTCGAGCATGAAATGGCTGAACCGGCAGACGAGGGAAGTGGAATGATGGAGCCGGAGCCTGCTCAGGAATTTCAAGAGCCTGCACCGTCGCCGACCAGAAGAAGGTATGGTCAGGATCAGGATCTACCCGTCGATGTTTCGAGCGACGAAGAAAGGCGCTTGCACAACGACGCTCGCAGATTTGCGCGACTGCTGATCTCCGAAATAAAACTCTACAACGAACAGAAAGTCTCCGAAGGACGAAATCAAGGTGATCTTTACGATCGCCTGCGCGAGTATATCGACCGTTCGCGCGAGATGTATGACAAGCGAGTTCGAGCAGAAGTTGCGGCTCGTTACGATTATTTCCACGGTGAGCTCGTCAACACGCTTGCGGAAGGCGACGTTTCAAAACTCGGCTCAAATTATCCGGGAGCAACCGTGACCGCCTGATAAGACACTAATCGACGTTGTCTTGCGCCGCATTAAACAAGGGGGCATGATGTATCGCAAGTTGCGTAAACGTCGATTATTGCT
>DATJKB010000571.1:0-4178 GCA_035491875.1 Pyrinomonadaceae bacterium
AGAGCAATGAAAGGATCGTAAGCAATGATCGACATCCCTAGCCCACGCGCACGACCAGCCACGACGCGACCAATACGACCGAGACCAATAATCCCGAGAGTCTTTCCCTGGAGCTCGACGCCGATGAACTTCTTTCGTTCCCAACGCCCGGCTTTCAAACTACTGTTTGCCTGAGGAATGCGACGCGCGAGTGCAACGATCATGGCGATCGTATGTTCGGCTGTCGTGATCGTGTTCCCGTCAGGCGCGTTCATTACAACTACGCCACGCACTGTTGCGGCGGGGACGTCGATGTTGTCGACACCAACGCCGGCACGCCCAATCACGCGTAAACTTGTCGCCGACTCAAGTAGTTGGGCCGTGACCTTGGTTTCGCTTCTCACAATCAGGCCCGAGCAGTTCGCGAGCGCTTTGGTCAGTTCATCTGGTGGCAGGCCCACACGTTTTTCGACAACAATACCCGCGTCACGTAACGGCTGCAGACCGCTATCGCTGACGTCATCAGCAACAAATATTTTTTCCTGGTTCATCGGTGCGCGGATTATAACGGTTTTTATTTTGGAGTGCTGGTTTGGTTGCAGATGGTACACTTTGCCACGGCTAATGGTTAGCCAGGAGCTCAATCGATGATCAAAACCTTGTGCCTTGACCGCCAGTCGCAGGTGTTTAAGGACGATTGCGTTGCCGGCGACATAAGCGAGCTTCGGGAAATAGAAAGCAATGTTATCTGGGCTGACGTAAGTGATCCGACCAGCAAAGACTTTGAGGAACTGGCGGAAGAATTCGGCTTTCATCATCTGTCGATTGAAGATTGCCAAAACGAACATCAGCGGCCAAAAGTTGAAGAGTTTGCGGGCTATTATTTCATCGTGCTTTACGAGTCGGAGCTTGCGGACGCAGGCGATCGACTTGAATTACGCGAGCTCAATATCTTTCTCGGCAAGAACTACCTCGTCACCGTTCATAGCCGGCCAATTCGCGCAATTGAAACTGCCAAGCGGCTCTGGCATGAATGGACCGATCGATCCGATCTGGGATCTGGATTAGTCGCCTATCTCCTGATTGATGCTATTGTCGACGACTACCTCCCGCTACTTGATGTGCTCAGTGATCACATGGACGACCTCGAGGATTCAATCTTCGGTGAATGGCGCTCGGGCGTCATTGAAGACATCTTCATGGTGAAGAAAAAGCTGCTGTATCTGCGGCGCGCCGTCACTCCCTTGAGAGACGTCTTCAACACGCTGCTGCGGCGCGAGCAACCAATCTTTCCGCGCGACACGCATTTATACTTTCAGGACGTTTACGACCATCTCATCCGGGTCGCCGATACGATTGACACCTTGCGCGACATGCTCAGTTCTACAATGGACGCTTACTTGTCGGTGTCTGGTAACCGAATGAATAAGATCATGAAACGGCTAACGTCGATCTCAACGATCTTGATGTCAGTCACATTGATCGCCGGAATTTACGGAATGAACTTCGTCTTCATGCCCGAACTGAGATGGCGCTATGGGTATGTCGGAGCGTTGACTTCGATGGTGGGCGTCGGCGTAGCTCTCTATGTGTTCTTAAAGAAGGTTGACTGGCTATGAACAATCACCTCTCACGCGATCTTCGACGCAAACTAAGACGACGCAAGGGCGACACGGCCAAGCTCGCGGCCCAACTTGCGCCGCTTGAAGAGCAAACGAAACGGGCAAAGAGGTCGAACGGTGATGGTAACAATCTCGGTCATTCAATCGCCCATCAGGAAGTAGGTGCGATTGTTATCGAAGGACCTTCTGGCGGACTCTCAAAGGAACTTGCTGAGGTACAGGAGAGTGATCACAAACGTGGTTTTGAGCCAGTAGTATTGGTGATCTTGCTTTTTGCGCTGGGCTTTATTGTGTTTATAGCGTGGGAAGTTTCAAAAATGCCGGCACCTCCAACGCCGTAATGCCCGATACACTCAACTGATGTCCGATACGCTTCAGCTTGTCGTCAACGCTCCCGACACTCACCATCGCTGGAATCGGTCAACGTTGAAAGTGCTCAACGAATGTCCGATACGCTTCAGCTGATCGTCGATGTTCCCTACACTCTCCATCCCTGGAATCGGTCAACTTCGAGAGTGCTCAACTGATGTCCGATATGCTTCAGCTTGTCGAGGACGTTCCCTACACTCAACACCACAAGAACAACTCAACATTCGGTTTCACTGTCTTTGTGAGTTGAATGTAGGAACGTCGCCGACAAGCTGAAGCATATCCGACATTCGTTGAGTGTTTGGACCGTTGAGTTGTTCTTGTGGTGGTGAGTGTTCGGAACGTTGACGACAAGCTGAAGCGTATCGGACATCAGTTGAGCGCTTTCAGAGTTGATTGATTTCGGGGATGGCGAGTATTTGGGAACGTCGCCGACAAGCTGAAGCGTATCGGACATTCATTGAGTGTTTGGACCGTTGAGTTGTTCTTGTGGTGGTGAGTGTGGGGAACGTCGCCGACAAGCTGAAGCATATCGGACATTCGGTGAGTCTCTTCAACGTTGACTGTTTTAGCCGCTTGGGACCACTTCAAACTGGGTCTGCGTCTTTCACTTCACGGCTTTCATCAACCGCGCCATCAGGTGAGGGTGGCTTGTCGTGACTCTCGTCCGAAGCGGTACGATTCTTCTCTTTTTCCTCTACGTCTTTTAGGGTCTCTTTGGTGGTCGCCTCTTGCTCGCGCTGTGCCAGGTCACCGGTATCAGATGGCTGTTGACTCGATCCCGCTCTATCCATGCTCCCTCCCTTTAAAAAAAGGAGTGGACAGTGACAGCCACCGCCACTCCAATCGCCGCATAAATTCCGGCAACCACGTCGTCGGCCATAATACCTAATCCGCCGTGAAGGTTTTCAAACATACGCGCAGGATATGGCTTAACGATGTCGAAAAAGCGGAAAAGCAAAAACGCGATGATTATGGTCCACCAGCTTTCGAACTGGATGGGGACGGCAATCAATGCGATGAACTGGCCCGCAACCTCGTCGACGACGACCTTTTGCGGATCTTTCGCACCATGCAATCTTTCAACGCGTGACGCTGCCCAGGTTCCAACCAGGGTGACGACAACAACACAGATTAATTGGGCTGCGATCAGGCCATAACTGATATGCAGGAGATTGAGATTGTTCCGACCAGCCAGTGGCCAAAGCATGGCCAGAACGCCGCCGCGTACGATGCCCCATAAGCCAATACCAACAACCGATCCGAATGTGCCGGGTGCAATTGGAATAAAGCCCACACCGCACGTGGCAATCGCGATAGCAAGGTAGTCTTTGCCAGTGCGCGCGGGCACCGTCGCAGACACTAGTCCGGGCACAGCCACTCTCGGATTCAATTCGTCACTGGATTCTTTGATCGCCATTTGGGTCTATTGCTTATTTAGACACAACACGCGGGCAAAAACTTTATCAACGCAGCGTCGTCGGACTGAAACTTTTTCCTTTGTAAGACTTGAAGGATAATCCCAGGACCCGGCGCCTTTCGGAACCACGATCAGAATCGTCCGCACATCCTCCTGGAAACCTCCGTCCTTAACAATAATCTGATGAGACGGCACCCCGCGTTTCTTCAACCAGTCTCGCGCGCGATTGCCACGATACTTTGCTTCGTCATTACAAGAAATCCGGCCGGCGTAGACCATGATCTCACCAGTCGCAGTTGGCTGGTTCTGCAGCCGAATAGCAAAGTTATCCAACCGGGCTTTCTCGTCTTCCCAGCAGATATTTCCGTAATCATCAAACGGTGAGTTTGGCGTTGTCGACGAAGGGTAGGCGCGATTGCCAAGCAGAGATGCAGCGACAAGTAGAAGACATAGAAGTGCGGTGAGTTTCATGCGAATTTAGAAAAGCGGTGACAAGTCACCGCACTCCAAGGATCGATCCGACAAGGTCATGCTCGTGCGCTTCCGTTACGAGCACGTTTACAAAATCACCTTCTGATGGAACAAAGCCATCCGGTACATCATTAATAAGGACACATCCGTCGATGTCTGGCGCCTGCGTTTCCATCCTTCCCTGCCAGAGCAATTCACTTTCTTTCGATTCGCCTTCGAACAACACGCGCACAGTCGCACCAACACGCGCCTTGTTCTTTCGTCGCGATATCTTAGCTTGCTCTTTCATCAACCGAGTACGTCTTTGCCGGGCAATC
>DATJKB010000572.1:0-13819 GCA_035491875.1 Pyrinomonadaceae bacterium
TAGTAGCGCAGGATAGAGAGCAGGGTGAATCAGGACGCGGCGGTTTCAATCGAGATGTACCACAGGAAATCGGCGCATGGATCCACGTGGACCAGGATGGATCGATCAAGGTCTACACCGGGAAAGTCGAATTTGGCCAGAACATTCGCACGTCGCTGGCGCAAGCCGTCGCCGAGGAATTGCATGTTCCAGTTTCGATGATCCGTCTCATCATGGGCGACACAGACTTAACTCCATTTGATGCTGGAACGTTTGGCAGCCGCACCACACCGACGATGGCGCCGCAACTGCGTAAAGCAGCAGCTGCCGCAAGAGAAACTCTGATCGCGCTCGCTGCCCAACAATGGCAGGTGGAACCAAACACTGTGCGCATTGTTGACGCGCGTTTCGTGAATCACGATACGACCAAGTCGCTTACGTTTGCGGAAGTCGCAAAAGGAATCAAGGTCGTCAAAACTATTCCAGCAGACGTAAAGACAACTCCGGTTGATCAGTGGACCATCGCCGGTACATCAGTACCAAAAGTCGATGGTCGTGATTACGTGACCGGCAGACACAAATACACGTCGGACATGCGGCGGGACGGAATGTTGTTCGGCCAGATCGTGCGACCATCAAAGTTCAATGCGACGCTTGCGTCGCCCTCGGGTCCCGCACAGCCAAAGGTAACGGAAGGCTTTATCGTTCAGGAGAGAGATTTCATCGCTGTTGGTGCTCGTGATCCGCAAAGTGCGGCGCGCATTGTGAAGGGCATCAATGAGAACGCTCAGTGGCAAGCTCCAGATCAGCCCGGTAGCGCAGAGCTGTACGAATACCTGAGAAAGACTGCGAGCGCAGCTGAAGGTAGATCTCGACCGGTTGGTTCAGTTGTTGCTGGATTTGCGGCCGCTGACAAAACTCTGGAGCAGACTTACACAGTGGCTTACATCGCGCATGCACCGATGGAACCGCGTGCCGCAGTTGCCGAATGGACCGGCGACAAGTTAACGGTTTGGACAGCCACGCAAAGACCTTTTGGTGTTCGCGGCGAACTTGCCGAAGCGCTTCACATCCCTGCAAACAACATTCGCGTGATCGTGCCCGACACCGGTTCTGGTTATGGCGGCAAGCACACGGGTGAATGCGCGGTCGAAGCTGCGCGGTTGGCCCAGACCACGAAAAAGCCTGTCAAAGTTGTTTGGTCGCGCGAAGAAGAATTCACCTGGGCGTACTTTCGCCCGGCCGGCGTTATCGACGTGAAAAGCGGGGTTAAGAATGACGGGACGATAACAGCGTGGGAATTCCACAACTACAACTCCGGAGCATCGGCGATTCAGCATCGGTACGACATTCCTAATCAAACCATTCAATTTCATCCAACAAAGGCACCCTTGAAGCAGGGCTCGTATAGAGGACTTGCGGCAACGGCAAATCACTTCGCGCGTGAATCGCACCTCGACGAATTAGCTGTGTTGCTAAAAATGGACTCGCTTCAGTTGCGCTTAAAGAACCTAAAGGACGAACGTCTGCGAGCAGTTCTCGAAGCGGCAGCTTCGCGCTTCGGTTGGGGAAAGCCGTTAAGTGGAGAACTGAGGGGCGCCGGCATCGCAGGAGGTTTTGAGAAGGGCGGATACGTTGCAACTTGCGCGGAAGTCTCGATCGATCGTCGCACAGGGAAAGTAAAACTCGAACGTGTTGTTGAAGCTTTCGAGTGTGGCGCGATTGTAAATCCAGTCCATTTGCAGAATCAGGTTGAAGGCGCGGTAGTGCAGGCAATCGGCGGTGCTTTGTTCGAAGCAATTGAGTTTTCGAATGGCACGATTCTCAATCCGCGCTTCTCGCGTTATCGAGTGCCTCGATTCAGCGATGTGCCAAACATTGAAATCGTACTTGTGGATCGAAAAGATCTGCCTTCAGCGGGTTCAGGTGAAACTCCGATCGTGGGATTGGCGCCGGCTGTTGGGAATGCGATCTTTGCCGCGACTGGAAAACGCCTTCGATCATTGCCGTTGGCTCCTAAGGGTCTCCAAGGCCTTTCGGGATAACTGTTCGGCATTTCAGTACCGTTCGCGATAGCGAACGGCCAATGCTCAACTCGCCTTCGATCTTGAGTCTGGGCCATCCGCTACCGCGAACGGTACTGAATACGCTTTGAACAAGAAGAAGGAGAGCCAAGATGAACCGGTGTCAGTTTCTATTATCCGCTTGCTTGCTACTTGCCATTGGGCACTCCACCTCAGGTCAGCAAGCGCAACAATCCCGAGCAGCAGCGAATCTGGCCAAAAATGAAGCTTCACTCAAGACGACGACCGGCCAGAAAGAAACATTCTATCTGACAACCAAGCTGGCGACGCTGGCATTGGCTGCGGGCGAGACAGCGAAGGCAACTTCGTATTCGCAATCGCTGTTGGAACAAGCCCTATTGATGCAAGGCGACTGGAACTATGGAAATGCGATCCACGTTGCGAATCTTGTTCTAGGAGAGATTGCTCTGAATGCCGGCGATGTACCATCTGCAAAGACCCATTTGCTTGCAGCGGCGAACATACCAGGATCACCGCAGCTGGATAGCTTTGGACCAAACATGCGACTCGCCAACCTACTGCTCGCTAAAGATGAGCGAGACGTCGTCGTTCAATACTTTGACCTGTGCGCAAGATTTTGGGATCGCCAGTTCAGTCAGTTAGAAGCATGGAAAGCCATCGTCTTGAAAGGTGGCGAGCCTCGGTTTGGAGCAAACCTCGTCTACCAGTTCTACGGCTTTGACGTGCATTGATCGGGGTCGATGAAACCAACGCTCGATATTGTTGCCGAACCTCGAGGCCAAACCTACATCGACTTACTTAATCTCGCTGCCTCCAGGTGCCAATCGTTTTCACTGGTGTGGAGAGATCAATTTCATTTTGAGCAGTCAGCTTACGATATAAAGCACGATCTCAAGCCGTTTCTTATCTCAAATGATAGGACCAACGAATGGCCCGGCACGACTTTAATCGGCCATGAAGCTATTGTGCGAAAGTACAGAGTGGCAAATGAATCGATCAAGTTATTGCAGATTTCCGCTGGTCTTTACGGTTGGCACCAACCCAGATTGCCAGAAGACTTGGCGTTCTATGATTTTGACAATAGAACTTGGCTAGCGTCGATCAGTCACGAAGGTCAAGCGTGGTTTCTAGATCAGTCATTGTCATCAGAAGAAATATACGCCTATGTCCCGGACTTAAGGATCAAACAACATAGAGACTAATAGGACGGTTGGTATTCAGTATCGTTGTCTGAGTCCTTCTTTGGTTCCTAGAGACTGAAGAGCTGAGATTGCGCACAGCCTATTGAGCAGCAAGTCTGTCGAACTGTCGCAGCTGCGCCCAGTAGCGCGGCGGTATTAGCAGACTGTGAACTAACGACTGTAGATTGAGAGCGGTAACGAGTCCATATGTCTGCACAGCGCCCGAGATGAGACTGTTCCGACTTAGACGAAGTAATCGCCGCACTTCCGCAGGTACAAGTAAGCCTTGGACCTGAAGCAGCAAGTAATAGCGCCAAACCCCCAGATGTGCGCGGTAACTCTCAAAGAGTAATGAAGTGTGCCGGCTGTAGGTAAGATCACGCGCCATGTGTCTTTGCCGATCCACTCGCCACTCTTCATAAGTCGCTGGCAGATCCGGAATCGACAACCCTTCACCAATCCGCATGAAGACACTGTACAGCTCGTTTTGTTCTGACTTGGATAGTCGTCTGTAGAGGAGAGTGTGAGCGCGCTCAGAATAATCAACCAACATGTAAAGTACGTCGCGGTAAGCCCAGTCGGGTATTGTTGCGCTGCGTTGTCTCTCGACTGCCTGGTGTGAGGCGTTTATTCTTTTGAGAGTGCGCTGCGCCGTTTCCTCATCGACAAAGACAATTTCCTGGGCGTACCGAACGGTGGAGAAGAGCCGTCCGATAGGATCACTTGGAATCTTGCCGGTGAAGAAAAGCCAGTCAACCTCTCGGTTCAGCGCGAACTCGGCCGCCGATCCGGCAAAGATCAAAAGAATCAGATCCGGGTCGCCCCATATTTTCCGTACAATTGAACGTCTATCTACAAACTCAGCCATCGACAAATCTCCATGGCAACCTGATTATGTCTGAGTCATACTAAATAATTGAGCTTCCCAAAAGCAGTTTCGGGGGAGGTGAAACATGTCGATCATGGCCTTGAGAAAGTTGACGCAGTTATTTTTCTACGCGGTAATGGCTGTGTGCCTCGGTTTACTGACGTATGACAAAGGCTTCTCCTGGCGTCAAAACTTCGCGTTACTTGGCCTGGGTATCCTCAGTTGGATTTTCATCGAGTACGGCCTGCACCGGTTCATCTTTCATTACAGCGCGCGTTCAAGCTTGGGTCGGAAGCTAGTGTATGCCGCACACCTATCGCATCACGAGAATCCGAAGGCACCGAGTAAATTTCTTCCCGGTTTTGTCTTAAGCGCTCCTGTTGCCACCGCGTACTGGTTGCTGTTGTACCTGGCGTCTGGTTCAGCGCACTTTGCAACATACCTTTTGATCGGTGTAGGGGTGGGTTATATCACTTATCAGTTGCTTCACTTCCAGGCACACCATCTTCGACCGCGACTGCGCGTCTTCAGATATCTGCAAACGTATCACATGCTACATCACTATCGAACACCCGAGCTTAGGTTTGGTGTAACCTCACCTTTGATCGATTTAGTTTTTGGGACATTCCGTCCGCTGAGACGAAAATCTCTCCGGCATTAGACAGAAGGAGTCTCGGCGTCCTCTGCGTCTTTGCGTCCTCCGCGTTTTCGTTTGCTAGATTGGACACACTCAACAGCCTCGAAGTAACACGCTCGGTGTCGTTCGTTGAGTCTGCCCAATCGGGCCAAGCAAAACGCAGAGGACACATAGACACGAAGCAGCAGAGCCGCAGCCAAAGAATTGCTTCTTGCGTTCCGGCTTTGCCGCTCGATGTGAGGCGAGGCTCTGCCTCGCCGTAACGTGTCGTTCTCGTTCGGGGCTGTGCCCCTGGTTCGGTCTTTGACCTTGCGGTTGGCTCCCACTCATTCATCTACTTGGTCATACGGTGAGAAGGGCAGAGCCCGAACCAGGGGGATAGCCCGAATCGAAAGAGGCGCATTACTGCGAGGCAGAGCCTCGCCTCACATCGGGCGGCAAAGCCGTTCCAAAAGAGTTCTCAGGAAAACGAGAACTTGCAAACTTGCTAGCGTTATGTTTTAGAAGGAAGCTCACGAAAACACGTTCAATGCCGTCCCACCGCTCGATGTGGGCGATCGCTCGTTAATGATTCAGGTAAACGGGGCGTTAAGGTCATATGAAGAAGCGTATCGCGCTCATCGGAGTCGTCCTCACCATCATCATTTCGGTGGGACTGCGGCAGGTTAGTCGCTCGCGCACGTTTCAGTTCTTTGGTGAGATCATTCCGAGAGTAGAAACTTCTCAAAAGATCGTTGCGCTCACCTTCGACGATGGGCCAACTCCACAGGCGACAGATCAGATTCTCGCCATCCTCTCGGAAATGAATGTGAGAGCTACTTTCTTTGTGACCGGCGCTGAACTCGAACAGAATCTTGACCAAGGAAAGAAGCTCGTCGCTGCCGGGCACGAGCTCGGCAACCATTCGTATTCTCATGTGAGAATGTTCTTTGTAACACCGTCGTTTGTGAAGCAAGAGATTGAGAGCACCGACAAACTAATTAGAGAAGCGGGTTATCAAGGTGATATCCATTTTCGACCGCCCTACGGAAAGAAACTCTTCACCTTGCCCTACTACTTGTGGAGACACGAACGCAAGAGCATCACCTGGGATGTCGAACCTGATTCATATCCGGAGATCGCAGCAGATGCGAATAAGATTGTCGAACATGTACTGGCAAATGTACGACCGGGATCGATAATCATCTTGCATGTGATGTATCCGAATCGTCGGGAATCGTTGAAAGCTGTTAAGCAGATAATCGAAGGGTTGAAAGCGCAAGGCTATACTTTTAAGACCGTATCCCAGCTTATCGCATCGAGAGATGCATGAGCGCCGCAGCATCGCAACGCTTGAGCTCAATCAATGCTGGCAAAACCAATCAGGATGCGTTTGCACAAAACGCGAGAATCTAGCCGTAAGCTCAAGCCCTCTCATTCTCCCCAAGCTTCAGCTTGGGGATCAGTCGCGCAATAATCGCCGCAACCATTTCAATGGTTTTGAACTGATTCTCACAAAGAAAGTCCTCCCGACTCCGGACACTCTCATTTTGGGAAACACTCATTTGCTACCGAGGAAGTATTTGTTAGACGGTGTGGTTTTGCCATGGAGTTCTGAGAAAAACCATTGAAATGGTTGCCGGGTCAATGTAGGTGCCGCTAATCCCCAACCTGAAGGTTGGGGAGAATGAGATGGTTGAGCTTTTGATAGCATTTGGATTTCGCTTTTTGCAGCGCTAGTCAGTTGCAGTATGGGGTGGCGTCAGGTAGTGACTATTTAAAGAACGAGGCGAAGCTTCGGCATTCACTTCTGGGGGCACCCGTTAGTCGAATACCGTTGGCTTCGCCTCCGTTCATCTACCGCACACTCTAGTTCGAACCAGGCTTTGCAGTTTGGGCCGTGACATGGTTCGCCTTCATGTTCTAAGCCCGCGGTCTGCGCGCCTTTCCGGATCTAGTTCTGCGCGCGGTAAAAATAATACTCGGCAGTGTATGGAACTTCCCTGACTTCATCTAAGCTCGTGCCGGGTTCACTCGGCGCCATTCCGCCCGTTGTGTTCACACGTTGAATGAACGTGACCGGAGCAAAGATGCCGGGTCCGGTAGAATCAAATCGAGAAAGCAGCAGCCACGGAATCGCTGTCGGATCGGGTTGGCATCCAGTTCCCGCAACACGTCGACCTTCGACCTTGCTGCCACTCTTACTCTCCCATTTCGGTCCGATATAGTGTGTGCCGACTTCGCCGAAGAAATTCTTCTCCGCAAATAATGTCGCCACCGGCGCTACGAACACCCAAGCCGTGCCGTTCCATCTGTAGATCTGCACACCACGAGCGTAGGCATGAAACGACACCTTGTTTCCTGCTTCGACCCGGATACTCGAACACTCTGCCGGAAGCTCGGGTTCATCGCTCGCCAGTGATATTGAGGGTTGAAGCGCCAGGCCAGCGATGGCGAGGAGCACAACAGAACGAACCATTCCTTTGATTTTCGTGTAGTACATGAGACTTTCTAACTCCTTCTATTGTGGGATTCAAATTTTCAGCTGAGCAATCGCTCATTTCGTATCTTTAACTTCAATCAACATCAGACCTGTCTTCCGAATTACGCTTCGCGATCTGATTGCCGCTTCCAAATAACGGCTGCTAGAATTCGCGCCTTGACTCTTGTCGCTAGGTCTATGCCGACCTGTTCAGAGACGCGTCAACGTGCCGATGAAAGGGCCGTGAGAAAGTTCTAAGAAAGTTCTAAGAGCGGCTATGTCCTCGCTCAGCAACCACTTGTATCGATTTGCAGATTTCACGATTGATCCCTCGCAACGCGTACTTCTGCGTGCAGGGAAGCCTGTGGCCCTTACGCCAAAGGCTTTCGACACCATGCTGATCCTGGTGGAGAGCGTTGGTCGGATAGTCGAGAAGGAAGAGTTGAAGAAAAAACTCTGGCCCGACACGTTTGTTGCAGAAGCCAACATCGCCTTCAATATTCAACAACTGCGTAAGGCGCTTGGTGACGATGCTCGCAACCCACGATATATCGAGACTGTGGCTCGACGTGGCTATCGCTTCATGGCTGAAGTGGAAGTTGTTTCTCCAGCGCGCGAGCTTTCACACGTCGATCAGACAAACAACGAAAGTTCAGATCAGCATTTGAACGATGCTCGGATACCGGCAACTGTTCAGAAACGCGGTTTCGACATCATTCTTCCGTTCGCTGTCGGAACGGTGATCCTTCTGGCCGGTGCCGCGCTGCTTATTTGGAAGGTTTCGAAAACCTCGACGTCCACCGCGAGCGTAGAAACGACTGCTGCCTCAACCGCAGCCGCAACATCACGTTTAAAACTCGAGCAACTCACTGCAACTGGACAGAGTTATCACGTAGCAATTTCACCAGACGGTCGCTATGTAGCGTATGAGCGTATCTTGGAGAATAAAGCCGCGATCTGGTTGCGACAGCTCGGCGCGAATACAAATGTTGAATTGGTCCCACCGACCGGACGCATTTTCGGTCTGTCGTTCAATACCGCCGGAGATTATCTGTACTTTGTTAGAGGTGACCCGATCGCCTTATATCGAGTGTCTTTGGTCGGTGGTCCACCCACAAAAATTGCCGATGGAACTGAAGGCGCCTTTTCTATTTCGCGGGATGGAGATCAGATCGCTTTCATTCGGCAAAGAGTGAACGTCGAGGGACAGCGCGAATACGCTCTCCTAACGGCGAAAGCGGATGGCCAAAATGAACGCGAACTCATGAAGAGTGTTCACCCTTTCGGGCTCGACACACCAGTGTGGACACCTGATGGCCGCACCATTCTCTGTGCTTACGGAAATACAACAGGTGGCAGCCAGGAGGTGAGCCTAATCGAAGTTAGCGTGTCGGATGGGCAGAAACGGGATCTCGCTTCAGAAAAGTTCTTTCGCATTACAAAAATGGCATGGCTCGCAAACGGAACGGGCCTCCTGCTGTCAGCCAGAAGAAATCTAGGTGAGAACAATCAACTCTGGCAGTTGTCGTATCCCGGAATGCGATTGACGCAATTGACAGAGGGACTGATCTCGTACGCCGATCTGAGTCTGACCTCAGACGCTCAGAAAGGCGTAGTTTCCCAGGAGACGATTACCTCTGACCTGTGGGTGGGAGCGAGTGGCGACCCGCGCGCACTGAACAAAATTACCCAGGCAACCGGTAATTTCTGTTGGGCGCCGGATGGACAGATCGTTTATTCATCAACCGCCAGTGGGAATCGGGATCTCTGGATAATGCAGCGCGATGGCAGCGCTCAAAAACAACTTACGGTTGATCCCGCGCTGGATGTTTCGCCGAGGGTGACGCCCGATAACCGTTACATTGTTTTCATCTCCAATCGTACCGGGGCTTTTCAAGCGTGGCGGATGAATATCGACGGCAGTAATCAGATCCAACTCACAAACGGTGGTCCAAAAAATTATCTGTCGATTTCCGCTGACAGCAAGTGGGTGCTTTACAACACCACTGACGACTGGCACATGTGGAGAGTCTCGATAGACGGTGGTGAAGAGGCCGAGCTCACGAAATACTATGCCTCCTGGCCATCGATGTCGCCGGATCAAAAAACAATTGTTGCTGTTGGTCGCACGGGAGCTCAAAGGGAATTTCTGGTTTTGCCGGTGTCAGGTGGAGAGCCTTTGCAGCGCATTAAAATTCCCGGCAATAACATTACCGGTTATCGAATAAAGTGGACACCGGACGGTAAGTCGCTGATTTACATGTCCTTCCGAGATGGTCCAATAGCGATTGTCAAACAGTCTCTGGATGGTCGTTCGCAAGACGTTGCCATCTTCGATGAAGACGAGTTGTTTGATTTTGATTTCTCGTCAGACGGTCAATTCCTGGGGGTTACACGGGGTGGTTGGTATCACGACGTAGTACTCATCAGCGATCTAGGTTCATAGTTAAAGGGCGTAGCGAGCCGCCCTCTTCATGCGATCAGCTTTGGTCGTCAGCTAGTTCGCAAAGCAGATTTGAGCGGTCATATCTGTTGTAAAGCTCAAGCCGTCTGCTGACACACGGCCCGTAGTAAAGACGTCGCCAGTAGCTCCGGCAAATCGTCCGGTGCCTGTCGTGATTCGACCAACGCCGGCAAAAGTGCCGCGCTGCGTATCGAACACTGACACGTCGCTGATAGTTAGAACGCCATCGTTAGTTGTGTAGATTGAAGTACCGGGAACAGCCAGTCTACCAAGGGTGTCACTGAGAATGGGATCGAAACTCAGCGCGCTGAAAAAGAATGTACCCTGAAACCCATGGTTACCGCTGAATGTTCCGGCTGCGCAAAAGCCGATCGGGCTCGTACATCCATTGGTAATCAATTGATCGTGTTGTACTGCAAAGAAGCTCTTGCACTGAGGATTGGCGAAAGCGGTCGGAGTCGCCGCGAAGATCAACAGGCAAAGAGTGAGTATTCTAGACTTCATAGTTCTCGTATCCATACCTTTCTGTTTTAACTTTAGGTTGCAGGGATAAGCCTGCGTTGCGGGTGAGGAAGGTATTACAGGATGTGGCAGTAGTCGTTAGAGTTTTATGAAATCTCGCTGAAAAAGTTTTGAGCTTGCGACCGACAGCGTCGTGTTTGCACGTTCACACTAGAGAGGAGTTGTTTGTGCGAAACCGAGTCGTTTTTATCCTTCTTCTATTGTTGGTGTCTTTTGTTCAGTTCATGGATGCTCAACGTGTTCATTCGCAAACTGCTGGCGGCGGCGAATTTGTGACGCGATGCGACGTTGAGGCGTATGTCATCGATCGCGATCCCAAAGGAATGAACGTTCGTTCCGGTCCCGGCAGTACTTACACGATCATTGGCAATCTGCCGAATCAGGGTGTAAACGGTATAAGTGTCCATATCACGGGATCGCAAGGTGATTGGGTGCGGGTTGACCTTGTGGTCGAAGAAGGGGGCGAGCAGGAGCGCACGTTCTTCAAAGGCGAAGGATGGCTCTACGGTCCTTTGCTCGGGGTTGATGGTGTCGGCGGCGGAACCAAGTTGTACGAGAAGGCCGAGCAGGGAAGTCGCCTCATAGGAACTTTGCCGGGCGGAAGTGAAGGTGCGATAGTGCGAGGCTGTCGCGGGAAATGGACGTACATCGAATATAAGAAAAAGAGAGGTTGGGCAGCTCCCGGAACTCTCTGCGCTAATTCATTAACCACGTGCGTATGAATCAAGGCCCGACAATTACGGATTTGGGTCTTTAGTTGGAGACGCTTTTTTTGATTGGTATTTCGGAAGACCAAGGGGTTGAATTGGACCTTCGTTGACTCCACGGGCGTCGCCGACAAAGAGCTACGAAACACGTTGTTTCCGACTGTCGCGGACAAGTGACAAATACCAGAACTGAGCGACCGGTTCTTCAGAAGGAACCTACGTGAGGACAGCGTCATGGATCACGGTAACAGCAATCCTCCATCCACTACCGGACTTCTGCAGTATGTAAGTGACGCCCACGCGCTCCAACTCACTGCCATCCGCAGTGAAACGGACGGCAACGCCGGTTGCCAGCATCGCAGTCGCACTCATTCGCTCTACGTTCAGCTGAGTCAATTCGCTGCGTCCGTATCCCTTGGATAAAAGGTCCTTCGCGATGGTTTTGAAAACTTCCTTGAGGACGTCGTGGGTTGGAGCAGCTATTACTCCCTGCGGCGACACGAATAAACACGGTTCGTGGAAGAATGGCGCGATTGATTCAACATTCAACGTGCTGAACGTCTGGTAGTACTTGTTCAGGAACTCTGTAACGATTGTGGTATCGGCCATGATCGCTTGCCATAATAAACCCGGAGCCCGAATCGACAAAAGACTACGACGCTTCTGTTGGACTGCGATGCACGAAGACACCACCCGCTTTAGCGGCGTGGAGTTTCAACTTCAGACTACCAAGGATGCAATCTCTCATTCTCCGCAGGCTTCAGCCTGGGGTTGGAGCCACTCTCAAAAGATCCAACCGTTTCAACGGCTTTGCAGCTGAAGGGTCGAAACCTCGGAGTCATTTTGGAAACCGTTAAAAGGTTCATGGTGGTGCACGGTCTGCTCCCCAGGCTGAAGCCTGGGGAGAATGAGAGGGCGAGTCATTGGTAGGTTAAAGTTGAAAACTCCACGCCGCTAAAGCGGGTGGTGTCTTCGGTTTTCGGAAGAGTCGCGCACGCTTGGATGAAATCAAAATGATGACTAATAGTCACATCAGAGCTTAAACTGTTAACGAGCTCTCGCAACCTAAGTTTCAAGCGATACAAGTCATGGATGTTTTGTGGCAAGAGTTAACGAGAGGTCTATCCAACCCGCAGGAGTTTGAGCGTGTCATTCTCCGGCTGTTGGCTGCCACGATCTTCGGCGCGATAGTCGGTTTCGAACGTGAACATGCCGGCAAACCTGCGGGCCTCCGAACGCACACTCTCGTATGTCTTGGAACTACGGTTTTTGTGCTCGTGTGCACGAGCGCTGGGATGTCTTCCGACGGATTATCCAGAGTTATTCAGGGCATCGTTACCGGCATTGGCTTCATTGGCGCCGGTACGATTCTCAAAGTTAATGAGGAGCACCGGATTAAGGGCCTCACGACGGCTGCCGGAGTGTGGATGACGGCTGCGATTGGTGTCGGTGTGGGACTGGGAACCATCGGTATAGCTGCGTTGAGCACCGTGCTCGCGCTGATCGTCCTCGCTGTGGTTGGAGCAATTGAAGCCCGCGCCGAAAAGAAAGACTTTAAGTCAAATGAAAATCACTAACACACTACTCGCATTGTTTTTGTTCTTTCTAGTTGCTCCGGCACAAGAGCCAGAGCAGCCGATCAGAAACTTTCTACGCGTCAACGATCAGTTTTGTACTGGCGGTCAACCACGGCTCGAACATCTCGAGATGTTGAAGAAGGAGGGCGTCAAGGCAATCATTAACTTGCGCCAGACCAGCGAACATCGTGCGGCGGAGGAAGAAGCGAAGGCGAAGGAACTTGGGCTGCGCTACTTCAACATTCCCGTAGTCTTCACTGATCCGAAAGACGAGCAGGTGGATGAGTTTCTGCGCATCACTGACGACGTCAACAATCGTCCTGCATTCATCCACTGCACGGCGGCCAAACGCGTCGGAGCTTTTTGGCTCATTCGTCGTGTACTACGCGACGGGTTTACGTTCGAAGCGGCCGAAAAGGAAGCGCAGAAGGTTGGGTTAGTCGAGAGCCCGCACCTCAATGAATTCGCGCGAAAGTATATTGAGAAGCACCAGAAGAAGTGACAACGTCGAAGGGCAGCGAACTGTAGTGGGGCGCAGGCAGACCACCTCGCGATAGCGGGTGGTGCGCAGCTTGTTCAGTACCATTCGCGGTAGCGGATGGCCTGGAGTCAAGCATCATTCTTCCGTGTAGGCCCGGTCATCGAATTCAGAGACTAGCGCATCTTGAGTCTTGGCCATCCGCTACCGCGAATGATACTGAATAGCACCCACCCGCTACCGCGTGGTGGTACTGACCTTGCATCACGCGAAGTCGATGTTTTGAGACACGGAAATTCAGAGCTGAGAGGTGTAATAGTCGTCATGAAAAAAGTGGTTCACTCAAAGACTTTCTCTTTGTTCTTTGCTCTCTTCGCTCTTGCCGGGGTAATTGCGGCCCAACAAGCAGATCTCAAACTACCATCCGAGCCGCTCAAGTTCGGCGTCTTCGTGGCCCAGTTTGATCCGGCAGGGACGTTCACAATCCAGGGAGACCGCTGGCCAAAATTAACGGGCAACTGGAAAGGCGCTGGCAGTGAGATCGAGTTGACAGTTCCGACACCGCCGCCAGGGTGCGGCGGTGCCGGAAAATACAAAGTCAAAAAAGAGGGAACGCACGTCAGCTTCGATGTCGTCTCTGATGAGTGCCAGGTTCGTCGAATGATCATCGATGGTAGCTCGTGGGTGCCGGCGACCGAGGCTAAGACTATTCCTCCAAGAAATATCGCGAGGACTGCCGGAGCGAAGGCGCCATCGAAAGTCATGAAGGCTTCCCCTAAGGCAAACTGGCCTTCGTTTCGTGGTCCAGAAGCGTCGGGCATTGCTGACGGTCAGAATCTTCCAGATCAATGGAATCCAAAAACCGGCCAGAACATTCTGTGGCGCACGCCAATTCCCGGT
>DATJKB010000573.1:0-8503 GCA_035491875.1 Pyrinomonadaceae bacterium
TGGAGCGAAGGTGACCGTGCCGCACTGGACGACCTTGTGCCTTTAGTTCACGCGGAGTTGCGCCGGATTGCGCGCAACTACATGCGCGGCGAGCGGAAGGGCCACACGTTGCAGACGACGGCGTTAATTAATGAGGCTTACGTACGGCTCGTTGATCAGAAACATGTGAGATGGCAGAACCGCGCGCATTTCATGGCCATCGCCTCGGAATTGATGCGGCGGATACTCGTTGACTACGCACGTCGCCGTCAGTATCAAAAGCGTGGGGGTGGGGCCATTCAGGTGACGTTGAGTGATGCGGCTGAAGTATCTAATCAACGCAGTCCGGATTTAGTCGCACTTGATGAAGCGCTCACGAGCTTAGCGGAGATCGATCCTCGTCGAAGCCGTGTTGTTGAATTGCGATTCTTTGGTGGGCTGTCGATTGAGGAAACGGCTGAAGTGTTGAAGGTGTCGACTACAACGGTTGAACGCGATTGGACGATTGCAAAAGCTTGGCTGCATAAGGAGGTGAATCGTGAATCGTGAATAGTAAATCGTGAATCGAAGACCCGGTATTCACCATTCACTATTCACCCCCCTTACGATTGACGATTCCCGATTCCCGATTCACGATTCGCGAAATGACTCCCGAACGCTGGCAACAAATCACGAACATTTTCGAGGCCGCGTTAGAACAGCCGACTGGCGAGCGTGTTGCATTCGTGAATGAACGATGCGCCGGTGACGAGGCGTTGCGCCGCGAAGTGGACGCGATGCTTAGC
This sequence comes from Pyrinomonadaceae bacterium, assembly GCA_035491875.1. Classification (GTDB taxonomy): domain Bacteria; phylum Acidobacteriota; class Blastocatellia; order Pyrinomonadales; family Pyrinomonadaceae; genus PSRF01. The sequence goes on from DATJKB010000573.1 coordinate 765, forward strand.
TCACATCAGCAGGCGAGTCGCTTCATCGAAGAGCCCGCGGTGAATGTCGCCGCACGACTCACACCAAAGACAGATGGCGCATCATTGGTCGGCAAACTCATCTCTCATTACAAGGTGGTGTCGCTAGTTGGCTCAGGCGGAATGGGAGAAGTCTATTTGGCCGAAGATACGAGACTCGGCCGTCGAGTAGCACTCAAGCTCTTACCGGAGGACCTCGCGAAAGACGAGCAACGAGTTAACCGTTTACAGCAAGAGGCTCGGGCTGCCTCAAACCTGAATCATCCGAACATTCTCACGATTCACGAAATTGGGCAGGTAGATTCTCGCCACTTTATCGCGACAGAGTTTATTGACGGCGAAACTTTGCGTCAGCGTCTTAACAGAGAACAATTAGAACCCGGCATCGTTCTTCAGATCGCTTGTGACGTCGCGTCGGCACTCGCGGCTGCACACGCAGCAGGCATCATCCATCGAGATATCAAACCCGACAATGTCATGATTCGTCGCGATCGAATCGTTAAGGTGCTCGACTTCGGTCTCGCGAAACTTACACAGAGCAATTCGATTCCCGTTGACACTCAGGCGCCGACGAAAGTTCTCGTGAACACAGAGCCGGGTGTCGTGATGGGCACCGCAAACTACATGTCGCCCGAACAAGCACGGGCTTTGGATGTTGACGCTCGCACAGACATCTGGAGCTTAGGCGCAGTGCTGTATGAGATGGTGACCGGCCACGTCCCATTCGAAGGCCAGACACCGACAGACGTCCTCGCGTTGATTCTACAGAAGCAGCCTCCGCCAATGACGCGTTACGCCACCGACGTACCGGAGGAACTGGAACGCATAGTCACCAAGTCGCTGGTGAAGGATCGCGATGATCGATATCAAACCGTCAAAGACCTGCTGATCGATCTCCAGAGATTGAGGCGTAAGTTAGATCTAAAAGCAGAGATGGAGAGTACGATTCCACCGCAGGATTCTCTTGACCCAAGCGTCACAGCGAATCAGAAGCACACTACCGTCGCAGCGTTACCGCAAGAAACCCAAACACCACCTGCAACTTCAAGTGCTGAATACATCGTCGGCGAAGTTAAGCGTCACAAACGAAAAGTAATAATCGCGCTCGCTGCGGTGGTCGTCGCAGTTGTCGCGATCTACCTCTACAACTCGCGCGCTGGTAGACAGATCCATTCACTCGCAGTATTGCCGATGGTGAACGGCACAGGCGATCCAAATTCCGAATATCTCTCCGAGGGCATCACGGAGAGTTTGATCGATAGCCTTTCTCAACTTCCCAACCTAAGCGTGAAGTCACTCAATTCTGTGTTGCGCTACAAAGGACACGACGTAGATGCACAAACAATTGGTCGCGAGCTTGGTGTCGAAGCAGTTGTGACGGGAAGGGTCATGCAGCGTGGCGATGGATTGGTTGTGAGTATCGAGATGATCAATGTAAGCGACAACAACCGGCTTTGGGGTGGGCGCTACGACCGCAAGCTTTCAGATCTAGTTGCCGTGCAGAATGAAATCTCGCGGGAAGTTTTGGCCAAACTGCGGCTGCGTCTAACCGGAGAAGAAGAGAAGCGCGCCACCAAACGCTACACCGAAAATGCGGAGGCCTATCAACTCTATCTGAGAGGTCGCTACCACTGGAATCGAAGAGTACTTGAGGATCTCTGGAAAGGAATTGATAACTTCCAGCGTGCGATCGAATTGGATCCGAACTTCGCCCTTGCCTGGTCGGGCCTTGCCGATTCTTACGTCACAATGTCTTTAGGTGGACCGTTTGGACAAAGTATAGGCGGACCGTTTGGACAAAGTAGCCGGCAGCCAATGTCGGTCGAAGAAATCAGGACGAAGTGGCCGCCGACGGCAAGACGCGCGGTTGAGTTGGGCCCTGACCTCGCTGAAACACACACTTCTCTCGGCCAGGGGTTAGAGTGGCTCGAGTGGGATCTTGCTGGAGCCGAACGCGAATACAAGCGTGCACTCGACCTGAATCCTGATTATCCGACGGCTCATCATCGCTACGGCGTCTTCTTGATTTCATCCGGACGGAACGAGGAAGGGTTAGCACAACTGCGCCGCGCACTCGAGCTAGATCCGGCCTCACTTCCAATCAATGCTGATTTAGGAACGTATATGTGTGGCGTACTCGGAAAGTCGGACGAGGGTATCGAGCAACTTAAGAAAACAATCGAACTGGCGCCCGATTGGCCACGTCCCCATCTCTTACTTAGCGGCTGCTATGCCGACAAAGGGATGTGGAACGAGGCAATCCAAGAGGTACAAAAAACGGGAGCTCCCGGGTACGTCATGCGGGCGCGCATGTACGCCGCAACGGGCAATCGCGACGAGGCGCTCAAAATTGTCGATATGATGAAGGAGAGAGTGAAAGAGCAGAGAGCCTCAGCAATAGGTATCGCAAATATCTACGCCAACCTGGGTGATAAGGATCAAGCGATCGAGTGGCTTGAAAAGGCGTACTCTGAACACCATCCTCTCTTGCGCCAGATTCAGAATGCTCGCGTGTGGGACGGCCTACGCTCAGATCCGAGATTTAAAGACTTGCTGAAGCGTATGGGCTTGCCCGAAAAGTAAAAGAGAAAGGGCGGTGTGTTTATTAGATAACTAAGAGCCCAAAAGCTTACGAAGTGAATCGTGAATCGTGGAATCGAAACCATGTTCGACACACTTTAGTTTGTCGTCAACATTCAGACTCGACTTAAGAGGAACGAGTCAACAAATGTCTGATACGCTTCAGCTTGTCGTCGAATTCCCCAACACTCAACTCAAACGGAGTTATGTCAACAAGTGGTCGTGCGTTCCGGTCAGGTTGATCGGAGGCCATCACGACGACAAGCTGAAGCGTATCGGACATTCGTTGAGTCACTGCGGACTTATTGAGTGGTAATGACGACGACGACAAGCTAAAGAGGCTTTTGCAAGAGGCTCTGAAGCATAACGGACACTCGTTGACGCGTTCCTGACAAGTTGAGCGCCCGGGAATTGATGACAAACTGAAGTGTATCGAACAATAATCACGATTCACTCTTCATGAACCCTGAACGCTGGCGACAAATCACCAGCATCTTCCAGGTCGCGGTGCAACGAGACGCAAGTTCCCGTGCTGCGTACCTGAATGACGCGTGCGCCGGTGATGATTCGTTGCGGCGCGAGGTTGAAGGTATGCTCGCTTCTCACGATCAGGCGAGTAGTTTCATCGAAGAACCTGCTTTGAATGTAGCTGCCCGGCAAAGCGGAAACGGTCCGTCATTGATTGGTCAGTCAATCGCTCATTATCAATTGTTGTCACTACTCGGCTCGGGCGGGATGGGCGATGTGTATCTCGCGCTCGACACGAAACTCGGACGCAAGGTTGCGCTGAAGTTGCTGCCGGAATATCTCGCCAGCGACACGCAACGCGCACGTATGTTTACGAAGGAAGCGCGCGCAGCCTCAGCGCTGAACCATCCGAACATCATCACCATTCACGAAATCGGGCAGCTTGGCGATCGTTACTACATCGCGATGGAGTACGTCGAAGGCGAAACACTTCGCTCGCATATCTATAAGGACAAGACTCCTCTATCGAAGCTGTTGAAATATTTGCAGCAAGTCGCTGAAGGACTCACGAAGGCACACGCAAACGGAATCGTTCATCGTGATCTGAAACCTGACAACATCATGATCACGCGCGATGGTTACGCGAAGATCCTCGACTTCGGCCTGGCGAAACTGACCGAGCAGCCCAACCGTAGCGATGTAAGCGCCAGCAGCGAAGCAGCCACCGCACTGTTGACGCCTCCATCGATCTCTGGCGTGGTGATGGGCACGGCCGGTTATATGTCGCCGGAACAAGCGCAGGGTAAGACCGCGCAGATCGATCATCGTTCAGACATCTTCTCGTTTGGCTGCATCTTGTTTGAAGCAACGACTGGCACGAAAGCTTTCGACGGTGCTGACGTGATCGATTCGCTGCACAAAATTGTTCACGGCCCGACGCCTTCGATTAAGGATGCGAGTACAAACCTGCCAGCTGATCTGGATCGGATTGTGCGACGGTGCCTCGCAAAGGATCCTGACAAGCGATATCAATCGATCAAGGAACTTGGGATTGAGTTAGAAGAACTGCAACAGCAGATTAAGGGTGATCCAGAAAGTACGCTCAATGTCACTGATCGGCGTGGAACCACGACGGTCCGTTCGACTGTTGCGGCCGCAACTGCGCCAGTGAGCAGCGCTGAGTATTTGATCGGCGAGATCAAGCGCCACAAGCGCGGCGCTGCGCTTGTGCTTGGTGTGGTGCTACTTACGCTGAGTGGACTTGCCATCGTTCTTTATAAATCATGGACAAGAGGCCGACCCAGTAACTATAGAATAACTAAGCTGACGAACAGCGGTAACGCTTCGGAAGCCGCAATCTCGCCGGATGGGAAATTCGTAGCTTACGTGGTGACTGAAGGAGGCCAGCAAAGCATTCGTCTAACGGTAATTGACAATCCTGCGAGCAGCATGGTGATAGCAGGACCCGCGAACGTGACAAGCCCAGGGATCAACAGATCAAGCCCAGGTATCAACAGATTAAGGTTCTCACCAGATAGTAAATCGGTCCTTTACGCCGTCCCGAATCATGAAGGCAACTTGCCTAATGAAATCTCGTCAACGATCTATCAAGTAGGAGTCATCGGCGGCACTCCGAAGAAGCTGACCGACAATGCTCCGGGCGGTGCTTTGGTTTCCCCCGACCTCCGGCGAATGGTGTTTGGGCGGCGCGTTGCCGATGAATTCAAACTTTTCGTAGCAGATATCGGCGGCACTAACGAGCGTGTACTCGCGATTCGTAAGTTACCCCAATTTATCATACCCGGCGCGTGGTCCCCTGACGGTCAAATGCTCGCTTGTGTCAGTACAGTGGGCGACGGAAACACCACCGGTACGTTAGTAATTATTGGATTGGACAATGGGTCAGAAACACCGCTCAACACTCGATCCGGATGGTTCATTCGCGGCACGATGGCCTGGCTCCCGGATGGCAGCGACATAATTTTTCTCGCGAGAGAACAACAGGCTGGAATAGATCAATTATGGGGAGTCTCGTATCCAAACGGCGACCTGCGACAAATTACCAAGGACCTCTCGAGTTATTCAGGACTTAGCCTCTCCAGTGACGGTCGCACTCTCGTCACCACTGAGGTGGACCGGCCCCTAAACATTTGGATCGTCCCAGATGGCGATTCGAGTCGTGCCCAACCCATCACATCCGGCAAGCATTACACCGGCGGGCTCTCATGGACGACGGACAACAGAATTGTTTATGCGAGCGGTGATACTGGACCGAGGCTTATCTCAGTTGTCGCTCCCGATGGCACTGGTCAAAAGACATTGGGCGGCGACGATTCCGCTCCCTACCTGTACCCCTCCGTCTCTCATGATGGGCGCAGTATTGTCTTTGTCTCGCGCGGCCGTGTAGGACTTATGGATATCGATGGCGGTAACGCAAAGTTTCTCACCAGCTCCGGTCCTTTCGCACTGTTACCACAAATGACTCCCGACGGTCAGTGGGTGATTTACTCTTCAAATGACTCACGCGATTCGCGCCTCTTCAAAGTGCCTGTAACCGGCGGCGAGTATGTCGAAATAACTAACAAGCCGATTGCACGCGCTGTTATATCACCCGACGGTAGCCGCATTGCTTGTCTGTATCGGGAAACTGCTGACGAGTCGTACAAGATTGGCATCCTTCCCTTTGAAGGAGGCCCGCCACTAAAACTGTTCGATATCATTAGCGCAACTACGCGACTGCTGCGCTGGGCAAATGATGGCCAGTCGATCTATTACACCGATGAGCGCAATGGCGTCTCAAACATTTGGCAGCTACCGGTTGATTCGAACGGCCCTGGCACACAAGTAACTCGCTTCACAGACGGTACGATCCGCTCGTTTGCGTGGTCGCGCGATGGCAAACAACTAGCCGTGGCGCGAGGCACGCAGACCAGCGATGTGGTTCTAATCACCGATTTCAGATAGCCTCTACCACACTTCGCCGACACAAACAGCTCGCCGCATCCTCGATCATGTGAAGCTGATCAATTCGGGCGTTTCAACAACAAAGTGATGAGTGATAGACAATGGACACTGCATGATTCCATAACTCATCACATTACTACTCGGCGCAGTCCGCGCAACAACACAGTAATGTCCGCGCTGCCGTCAGAATCGACGAAGAACTTTAACTCGTACCTGCCATAATTCGGCGCCGAGACTTTCAGTAGGTATAGACCGTATGGGATTTCCTTAAAACGAAACGAACCATGCTCGTCCGTAGTAGTCATGAACTTTCGCGGACTATTCTTAACATCCTGCTCTATTTCGACGTTGGCCCCGCTTACGACAACAAACTTTCCCTCTCCCTTTGCAGCCGGTGCATCCGCTACAGTTCCGGCAACCGATGAAATCCCTGATTGCGCCTGAACCACCACCGCCGCAATCATCAGCGTCAAGATGATCATCGCAACACGTGTTTGGAGTTTGAGCAATAGAGCCATATCTTTCCTTTCATTGTCTGAACCAGCTGTGCACAAAAAGCGAAAAATCAAATGCGCTCACAGACTCAACCATCTCATTCTCCCCAACTTTCAGGTTGGGGATCAGCGGCATGTACATCGACCGGCAACCATTTTAATGGTTTTTTCCTGGGCGCCTTCCCCTCCCTGTGCTCTAAGAAATAACTGAACTTTATGGATCGTTCGTTCACCTGGAACCGTTCGTTTGCTTGCGCCGGCACTCGATACCAACCAAGTAGAGGCGGCCATTCACTCGCAAATATTTTTTCGCTCTAACCGTGTCGACCTTGCTACTCGTTACTTCGGAGGCGGCATTTTGTTCGGCCGTCAGAGCATTCTTCAAACTCCTGGGAGAAACAGCGATACCGATCGTCATCGAATCGGAGCCTTCAGTCGATGCCATCGATTCATCGGTGTAATAGACACTCGCTGTGAGCATTAATCTGGCGCCGGGAAAGCGATAGCTCCTGGTTGTGAGTTCTTCTTCCCCCATGACTGGAGAAAACTCAGGGAAGACAACTTGGCCCACGGACAAAGCTTTCGCATCCGCAGCGGCGTTTCCACTCTCCGTGAAAGTTTCAGCTGCTCTTCTGGCTTTCGCGACATCCATGACGTAGACATGGCACACGTCGCTCTGCGATTGAGCACTCGCTGCACTCAAGAGGACGAGGATTACCAGATTCGAAATAACAAGGCGTTTCATGAGCAACGGTCCTATTGCGGAATGGTAACCAGAATGATCCTCCACGGATTCGGCGCTTGGCTCGTTTTGCGAAGCACTGCGACAGCTTCGAAAACGCGGTTGCCACGACGAGACTGCTGCGAGTTACCCCCTTTCCCTCCTAGCTGACATACGTGGTATGCATACGCAAGGGAACTGTTGAGAAAGCGAACCTCCATGGTTGTAATGGTCGTTCCGTAGAAGTCGCCCTTGGCTCCCTTCGGTAACGGGTCGATGATCCGACGCATCTCCTCATCGAATGCTGCCCTGTCCGTATTTGCCCTTGCTGCTCTCGTCCCTTTCTCAGGCCTGCTCTCAACGATCATGTTGGGCCAATCAAGAGTTGCATTAAACCCCGGACCATCAATATCGCCGAGCGCCTTCCAGAATGTCGACACTATCTGTCGAACCTGTTCTTCATCCGTGGCAGCAACTGGAGTTTGCGCAGTTAC
>DATJKB010000574.1:0-7700 GCA_035491875.1 Pyrinomonadaceae bacterium
GAGTGGTTGAGCAGTTGCAGTCGACGCGCTAAGCAGTACAACAAGAAGTGCTACACGGATGATGAAGTTGTATTGAGCTTTCATGTTGTGGGTTGAAGAGAAACGTTTACTAATAATTTTTGTCCTTGCTCCCGAGGAGCAAAGATGTAGGCAAAGCTCTTACCGTTGATTAACCCGTCGCCGCAATCTTTCCCGCGCGAATGCCACCGCCCTGGTGCTGCATGAAATAAACGAGTTGACTCGTAAACTGAAATGCCCAGTTGAATGCTCGAGCCGGATGATTCATGTCGAGCTGAACAGCCAGCTCTAATAACTTGTCGAATCGTTTTTTGTAGATCAGTCTGCGTTTTGGATCGTTCGTAAAATAGAGACCAAGAGCAAACATGTACGCCATCTCAGTATTGTGCATTTCCATGTCCGGTCCCAACTCACCCGGGGATGCTTTTGGATCAAAAGCAGCGAAACAATTGATAACGTAGTAGGCCTTGGTACCGTCCGGCACAATGCCTTGTCGATCAAGAAAGTCACACCACTTAACAACCATTTCAGGAATGCGCTGGTCTTTCGTCAACGTCCAGTAATGAAAAAGTGGATCAAGTAACAAAGCCATCATCCAGGCAGATGTAGCACCTGGAAACGTAGCTTCGTTTGGATCGTACAATTCCCAATTTTGTCGTAGTGATCCGTCGGGTGGTTTACCATCGGGAGGTTGCTGTTGGTGTTTGTAGTAAGCGTCCACACACGCCCGGGCCTTGGACCAGTACTTCTCTTCCCCCGTCATCTCCCAGCCATGCAGAATCCCTAACAACCCGTAACCCTGATGTCTTAGGGTCCAAAAGCTTCTTCCACGTTCGGGGTCAACACCCAGCGGAACCGCTTTGATCTGGTCAGGACGATAAACCGGATCCTGATGCTCAAAGCAGTATTGCGCCATTATCTTTCCAGCTTGCAGTGCACGTTCATCTCCAGTGAGCAGGTAATGAATGTGCATAGCGCGCGGATAGACATACTTCAGGTCCGGACCTTTTAGAGTGAAGATACCTGCGTCAGGGCCATCAAGCTTGGTGTGTTCTCGAACGAAATTAGCGGAGTGATACGCAGCTTCGAGGTACTTAGCCTCGCCTGTACGAACGTACATCTTGTAATAACAAGCAGTGCGATCGAAGAGCCATTCGCTGTAAACCTTACTGTCAAGATAGACCAGGGAACCAGGAAAGTTCTTTTCGACAAACCTGTCATACTTATCTAACTGACCTGACGAGCTAGCGGGAGTCTGTGGTCCAACAACTCCCGATGCACATAGCCAGTCTGCTGGTAAAAGAGCGATTACTCGAGGACCTTTCAGTCCATTCTGATCGATCAGAGTCTGTGCTACGGGGACAAACGTGCTTTGTGATTTGCGAGGTCTGTGCCCCAAACTAATCTTCACCTCTCGAGCGGTTCGATTAGTGAAATCCATTCTGAATTGAATCAACACTGACCGAATCGACTCGGTCCTGCCTCCTACTCGCCAGTTCTCCAATGCGCGTACGGCTACGTCAATTTCCCTTCCGTCCGCGTCAGCGACTCTTAACCTCTTTGGATCACTTAGAAATCGAGGTGGTAAAGGCAGGCCAAAGCTAACGACTTCGTTGCCTAAGTCAGAGGCACGGCCTTCCAGCCTGACCCGCACACCAGGCGAAGTCGGTTTGAAGCGCGTCAGTGGAAGTGCCGCCAACGTCGCGAGTGCATTCTTGAGAAATAGTCGACGCGAGTTCACGTAGTTTCAAAACAGAAATTAAAGCCTTAAGAGACGAGCGGCGTTGTCGTAATAGACCTTGCGCAGAATTGTTTCCGGAAGTCCTATTCCGTAAATGCGCCAACGTCCTTGCGGTGGAATTGGGGCCGGCGCGTAGTCGAAGTACTCGTCCTCAGTCTCTAGAAACCGGTAGTAAATCTCGTAGAGTTCGTTGCAAAAAATCTGTTGCGGGGTTTCGGAACCATGTGGAGTAGCGTCTGTCGCAAACAAGATCCTGTCTTGATACTTATCGAAGAATTTACGCGTCATCCTTGGTTGACGACCAAGTTCACCGATGCGAGCGGCAATATCCACGTACATGTTTGGATAGCGGTCCAAACACTCTGAGACATACGGCAGATTTTCAGAATCTGCCGTGTGCAGACAGACAAAGTTTGTTTTGGGATGTCTTTGCATCACACGATTGCGAGCTTCTTGTAACTCACTATTGCTCGGAAAATCTTTACCATGAAATGACCAGTCGGGATGTGCGCTGAGTTCTTCGTATCGCTCATTGAAACGATCGGTGGGTAAGAAAAAGGCTTCAGGATCTGAGACGTGAATCGCTACCGGCATTCTTAGGGCGCCAGCTGTTTCCCACATCTCGTCAAATCTCTTGTCATCAACCTTCACAAGCGGTCCTGAAGTACCATTCTCACGAAGATATAGACCAAGAGTTTTGAGTACTTTTAGTCCTCGCGCTCCTGCTTTCTTTGCAACTTCCAACTGTTCAGCCTGGAACCTGGAATAATTAGCCGTTCCACTCTTTGCGTACCACGGCTCAGTGAACACTAGAAATCGATCCGGATGTGGTTGTTGCCAGTGCTGCACAGTTTCGTTAAGCAGGTTGCCATATCCGCCTGTAAGGTTAACCATGAACCTCACATTCTTCGCATCCATTACCCGCAGAATCTCATCAGGCGGAGCAGCATGGCGAACCACATCTTGTAGCCCTTTCCTATCAACCCACGATAAATGCGAATGGAAGTCGATATTTGGGAAGCGCGAACGTGGAACACGCGTCTCTGGTACGTGCAACATGCTCTTCGGCTGGTAATCCTTCAAAGCCAATGCTTGATTGCTGTCATTTCGCGCGGCCGTGGTTCTCGATTGGCCTAGGGTCGAATTGATTAGGGATGCCCCAATTCCGCCAACACTGGCCCCAGCGATCGTCTTTAACCATTGTCTTCTTCCTTGTCGGATCATTTGCCCTCCACACAGGATCAAAGAAATAAAGTGTTTGACAACTTCACTCGATCATCGATTAGTATGCAGCACCACTTAACAACAACGAGCCGGCCGTGTTTTGGTTTTACCGAGCATTGTTAGTAAGCAACAACAACTAACCCTAAAGCACTTTTGCAACCGATGGGTCTCCAAAACAGCACTGGCTCGAGTGTTATTGGTAAATGTAGAAGCGCTGTTCGATCGGGCGCGTTATAGCATCCACCAACTTAGACTCGCAACGGTTTTTTATTCGAGTCGCATAAATGGCGATCAGCAGTTGAATAGAAAAAATCCCGGTTCATTTAGTTTAAGTAATACCCGACGCGCGCTGGCTGAGGTAATAACCGAAGGGAGTGCCGGTCTTGAGCAGCGCTGCTCGCGACTCAAAATGTTACTGGATTCTTTTTCGAATCTTTACGGCGATGGTGAGGTTTCGCTGCTTCGAGCTCCTGCCCGAATCGGTATTCTTGGTGAGCACATAGACTACGTTTCATACCTACCAACTGCATCATTGACTTTCGGCAGCCGAGAGCGGGATGCATTGATGCTGTACCGAGCTTCCACCACCTCAGAAATACGAGGAAGTTCAACTGATGAACGGTTCAGATCGGCTGACTTTTCATTGGACAACATCGCTCTCCCCTCTTTGGCGAATCATGCTGAGAAACCATGGCTGGACTATCTCTTTCAACAAGGAACGCCGCCGCCGCATTGGATGAATTATGTAAAAGGCTCTGTTTATTTCGCGCTCGGCAAATTCGAGAACAGTATCGTGAATGGTTTCGATTTTGCGCTCGATTCGAATATTCCGGCCGGTGGCGGCGCCTCTTCATCCTCGGCGCTAGTCGTACTTGCTGGCGCGGCGATCAGGAATGTCAATCACATCAAATTCACGCCAGATGAACTGGCAAACGACTCTGCTCTCGCCGAGTGGTTCGTGGGCACGCGTGGCGGTTCGATGGATCATCGAACGATCTGTTCGGCCCAACCTGCACACGCCGTATTGATAAATTACGCCACGGGCGAGGCGAGCTTAACGGCACTTCCCGATGAGCCCTTTCAATGGATCACGTTCTTCACCAAGCCTGCCGATAAGGGGCGCGAGATCATGATCGAATATAACGAACGCGCCGCTGTGTCACGTATCTTGATACCAGCAATAATTGAGAACTGGCGACAAACACATCTTGAACGCCATTCGCTGTGGAACAAATCACTGGATTCACTAACTCGGGGATTCACCACATCGCTTGAAACGTGTGAAGCAATTCTTCGTCAGTTGCCGGAGACGATTAACCACGACGAGCTTGCACGAGATTATCCAAGCGCTTTCTCGGAACTTCAGCGTTCATTCCCTGCCCTGGTTAGCGAAAAGTCTCGTTGGCCACTGAAACTAAAAGCCCGTGCACTGCATCATCTGGGTGAAGTCAAACGAGTCGCAAAGGCCGCTAGCACGTTGAAATCACTAACACAAGATTCAACCTCCGAAGCCAAACTAATAGCCATGAGAACTATCGGTACGCTCTTGAATGAATCGCATGCCGGTCTGCGTGATCTCTACGACGTGAGTACCGAGGAAGTTGAGGGCCTGATCAGCATCATTCGCACCGATCCACACGTGCTTGGGGCTCGTTTAATGGGCGGTGGCTTTGGCGGTAACGTGCTCGCGTTAACAACTCAAAGTAACGCCCATACATTGATCGAACGTGTGCAAGAACAATATTACGCGGCTCAAAATAGGAACGGTGTTGATGAGGGCTCTGTGATGGTTTCTACTCCTGGTCCAGGTCTCGCTAACGTTGATCCAAATCAGCTATGGCGGGAATCGATATCCCACATCAACACACTCGGGAATCGCGCCGCCAATTATGCAAACAACATCCGCGTAATCCTCGACTCTTTACCCGATGAACAGAGCTCAGTTGATGTCTGGCCTGTAATTGTTGCTGCAGGTAAAGGAACACGTGCGACTGCCAGCGGTCTGAATGTTCCCAAACCTATTGCATCAGTCTGCTCCAAACCGGCAATTGTTCAGGTGTTGCACAACATCCGAGCGGCGCTGGGTATAGCCAGGTCACCAATCATCATAGTTTCACCCGAGACAGAGATGGCGGTTCGCGAAGCTGTTACAGAAGAACATGTAACGTTCGTTGTGCAACCTGAGGCTCTGGGCACGGGTGACGCAGTTCTCGCTGCTTACAAAACCATGGCTGACTTCAACGGACGTACGCTGGTCGTGTGGGGTACTCAGCCTGTCATCCAAGAGAAGACTTATTCTCGAGCGGTGAAGTTAGCGACTCTATTCGATTCATATCAGATGGTTTTGCCCACGACATTCAAACACCGACCGTACGCACCGATAACTCGGCGCGCCAATGGCGATGTGCAATCTGCATTCGAAACTCATCTTGAACGTGCTACTCCAATTGAACTCGGTGAAACGAACATCGGATTGTTTTTGTTGCACAACCAGGCGATGTTCGACGTGCTGTTGAATCTCAGAAAAACTTTCTGGAACGCAGCTCGCGGTCAATACAACCGACCTTCGGGTGAGCTCGGCTTTCCAAACGAGCTAATTACCGCCTTTGCACAACAGGAGAACGGTGTGTTTGCGAGTCCATTCGCAGATGGGCGAGAGGAACAAGGCGTCAAGCAGCTCGATGACGTGAGTCGCTGCGAACAATTCATTCGCGAATTGCAAAGGGAAAACTCAACCGACGAAGGAAGATGATCACGACTTCAGAAACAACTCGAGTTGGACCCAAACCAATTTCAAATCTACGCTGGTGGATTGGTGGGTTGCTATTCGCTTCGACAGTCATCAATTACATCGATCGGCAAACACTTTCAGTCCTCGGCCCATACTTGAAAACGCAGTATCAATGGAACAATCAACAGTTCGCGGCCATTGTGATTGCATTTCGCATTGCATATTCAGTTGGACAAACAGTTTCCGGTCGTTTGATCGATCGCATCGGAACACGGAAAGGTTTAACGATAAGTGTCATCTGGTACTCGATAGCGGCGATGTTAACGTCACTCTCTATGGGACTACGAAGTTTTGCTTTTTTTCGTTTTTTGCTTGGGGCAGGTGAATCGGCCAATTGGCCCGCTGCTACTAAAGCAGTTTCGGAATGGTTCCCGAAGAAGGAGCGTGGTTGGGCGGTTGCTCTATTTGACAGTGGGTCATCAATCGGAGGGGCGATCGCGCCGTTGCTCGTTGTGGGCCTCTACAAGTTCTTCGGTGGTTGGCGACCAGCATTTGTAATCACTGGAACCCTCGGTTTTCTTTGGCTTGGCGCGTGGCGAATGCTCTATCACCCGCCCGAATCTCACCCACGAATCAGCGACGCTGAGCGCGAAATGATCCTGGCCGATAGAGTCAAAAACGAAGAGACTCAGGAGACGAGTTTAAAATCGAAGTGGTCAGACTTACTGAAGTTACCCCAGACATGGGCCATTATTGCTGCAAGAACACTAACCGATCCCGTTTGGTTCTTCATTACGGACTGGTTTGCAATATATCTGGTTAGCAAAGGAATAAATCCTGAACAGGGTTTACTAGCGTTTTGGATTCCTTTTGTTGCGGCCGACCTGGGTAACTTTTTCGGCGGCGGCGTTTCGAGTTGGTTAATTAAGCGCGGTTGGTCCGTTGTCAGCGCTCGAAAAGCGGTAGTGATCTTCGGGGGCTTGGGCATGACATTGTTAATTCCAACCGTTTTTACTGCCAATCTGTTTTCTCTCGCAGGCCTATTTGCTATCTCGACGTTTGCGTACGCGTCATTTTCGACCATGGCGCTCGTGCTTCCGTCGGATCTTTACAGCAGCGCCTCAGTAGCTACAGTCAGTGGAATGAGCGGCACTGGCGCTGGACTGGGGACGATCATTTCTACTTATCTAATCGGATATGTAGCAGACCACTACTCTTTTGAACCAATTTTGATCACAGCCAGTCTGATTCCCTTTGTCGGAATGATTTTGGTCCTCGTCTTAATACGACCGGCCAATCGTCAGCAAATGCGAGAGATATGAATCCATTAAGATCGACATCAATGCGACTTTTGAGGGAAGGCTATGCAGAGACGTAGTTTTATTAAGTCCGGCGCTGCACTCTCGCTCGTTACTAGTCTGGGTGGAGCAGTAGCACAACAAATACCTGCTCATAACTGGTCTAACTACGATTTTGGACCAGGGCCAAAAGCCAGTGACCGTCTGAACCAGGGTCCATTTGGTATTGAGCAGGATCAAGGTTGGTACACATTACTCGTCACATCGCAATCTGCGAAACCCGTTAAGAATTATGGGACCGGGTTGATTGGATACACCTGGGAAGAAGGAGGGCCTTCGTTAGCTGCGCGCGCTGGCAAAGAGTCGCTCGAGCAGCATGTTGAGAAGTTAGCTTCTCTTCCCTTCGTTGATGTCTTGTACATCCGCTGTGATTGGCGAGATGTCCAGACGTCGCCGGGCAAACTCAATCTGAATCCTATATTCAAGTTCACACTCGATGCTGCGAAACAATATAACTTGAGAGTTGCTTTCCGCATTCAGATGTCGAATACAGAATTCCAACCTGACCGACTGGCTCTGCCTGACTTCCTCCAAACGCACATTCCATTAGTCAAGATAGGAAAGACCTACGGCTCAAAGGCTGACTTTGTTGAGCCTAGATATGATCATCCTAAATTCCACTCTGCTT
>DATJKB010000575.1:0-4701 GCA_035491875.1 Pyrinomonadaceae bacterium
AGCCAAACGCGTCCTGGACAACGATGATCGCATCGATGTGCTGGAAGTGGAGATTGATCGTCAATGCATCGACATCATTGCCTTGCGCCAACCAGCCGCCCGCGACCTGCGGTTCGTTATTTCGGTCGCAAAGATGGCTCCTGTTCTCGAGAGGATTGCCGATCACGCCTGCAACATTGCTCGAGCGGCGATCGACTTAAATAATGAACCGGAATTGAAACCACTCCCCGACGTTGCACGCATGGCAACCCATGCGCTGGAGATGTTGCACGCTTCACTTGACGCTTTTACCAAGGCCGATGCGAACGCAGCCCGCGAAGTTATTAAAAGCGATAGTGAAATCAACAATCTGTACAATCACATCTTCCATCGGCTGATTGAGCTAATGGTGACTGAACCCGAAACTGCAACGCGTGACGCGCGACTGTTGTTCGTGGCCAAGCACCTTGAAAGAATCGGCGACTACGTCACCGACATCTGCGAGCTCACGGTCTACATGGCGGAAGCTACTGTCATCAAACACTATCATCAGCTCAGCAATCTATGAATCGTCCGATCTTGATCATCGAAGATGATGCGGACATCGCCGAGAGTTTGAAATACAACTTCGAGCGGGAAGGTTTATCTGCACTCATTGCACCGACGGGCGAAGCCGGTCTGACGGCAGCGCTGAACGAAAAGGAACCGCCGCGGCTGATTGTTCTCGATCTGATGCTGCCTGGCATGACCGGCAGCGAACTCTGTCGTCGTTTGAGACGTGAGCCGGCGACCAGACGGACGCCGATAATCATGCTAACTGCAAAAGCATCGGAATCCGATCGTGTTGCGGGATTGGATCTAGGCGCCGACGACTACATAACAAAGCCATTCTCTGTTAGGGAGCTACTCGCACGCGTTCGAGCCGTCATGCGACGCTCCGATGAGACAATGAGCAAAAGTTATGAGGACGACCATCTGCTGATTGACTTTGACGATATCAGAGTTGTTTGCGACGGACTAAAAGTGAAGCTCACAAACAAAGAGTTTACCCTTCTGTCGGTGTTGGCTAAGAGTCCGGACCGCGTCGTCACACGACAACAGCTGCTCGACAGCGTTTGGGGCTATAGTTACTACGGTGACGCGCGCACCCTCGACGTTCACATTCGCCGGTTGCGGCAAAAACTTGATAAGTGTGGTGGCTGCATCGAAACTGTTGTCGGCGTTGGCTACAGGTTTGTAGGATGTGCCCGGCAACAGGCAGTTGGTGGGTCGAATGTTTGACGGTGAGTCTTTGTGCGCAAGTCTCTGTTAATCTTCATCGCGGCATCATCTCTCCTCACAGTAGTATTTCTTTTCAATGCTTCAGCGACGGGTCGCACAATCTTTGCGCTGCTAACGGCCATAGGCGCGCTCGTGCTAGTCAGTTATCACTTCGTCTCCAGGAGAAACGAGAACCCACCATTTCAGTTTGTCGATCAATCGCAACCGCCGAATAAGCCACAGCTTCCAATCGACACGCTATTCGATGCAACGATAAGCAGCATGCGAGAGGGAATGCTCGTCGTCGACCGCGATATGCGCGTCGTTGCGTCGAACCCTGTTGCCTACCGACTTTTTGGCTCCGCACCACGCAGCGTTACCAATCAACGGCTGACGGAATTGACGCGTAACCCTGCGGTCTACCAGGCATTTCTTGATGGACTGCAGGGGATCGAGAGAAGCAGCGTAAAAGTCGACATGGTTGGTGTGGAACGTTCAGTGTTCGAGCTCCGCGTAACACCGCTCGCGCTGGGTAACGGCAATGGACCAAGCGGCGCGTTGGGTGTATTCATCGACGTTACACGCACCGAACGTCTTGAGCTTGTGCGGCAGGAGTTTTTATCAAATGTTTCTCACGAGTTGCGCACGCCGCTAACGTCAGTGCTTGCATTCGTCGAGACGCTTGAAAACGGTGCGCTTGAAGATCCCGAAAGCAGTCGCCGGTTCCTTGCGATCATTCGAAAAAACGCATCGCGAATGCACGAGCTAATTGATGAACTGTTGGAGTTGACGGCTATTGAGGGCGGCAACGTGCGATTGCGTGCAACCAACGTCGAGTTGCGACCACTCGTTGACGAGAGCATTTCGTCGCTCGCGGCGAAAGCGGAAGCACGCGAGATTTCGCTGGTGAACAACGTTCCAGCCGGTATCGAAGTCTATGCTGATGGCCGGAGGCTGGAGCGGATGCTGACAAACCTGATCGATAACGGCATTAAGTTCAATGGACCAAAGGGTCAGGTTACGATCCGACACGAGACTGGTGCGCGCGACAAGATCATCGTTGAAGATGATGGCGACGGAATTCCAATGCATCACCTCGAACGACTCTTTGAACGTTTCTACCGGGTGGATCGGGCTCGGTCTAGCGACATGGGCGGCACTGGCCTCGGGCTCGCCATAGTGAAGCATTTGGCGCTGCTGCACGGAGGGGAAGTAACGGTCACATCGGAGCTGGAAAAGGGGACGAGTTTTACCATCCACCTGCCCCACGCGCCTGAATCAAATTGACTTGTCAACTCTGGTTGACACAAGAAACTCTGCGAAAAACGCAAGCCCACGAAATCGTGCAAAAGAAACTATTTGAAACTGGCTTGCGCCCTCTGCGATAATTCTCCCCGCGAAACGATAACTTGCTCTCGCCTCACTCCTAAACCCGACAGCCCCAAGTACTCCTCGGTAGCTGCGCAGGCTTTTGAGTCTTTGCGCTTAACGCTGTCGATAGGACACAGGAGAATAGACAGGTTTTCGTTAAAGGAGTTGAACGATCATGCGAAATCGGGCCGTTCGTAATGCTGCGTCAAAAATGAGTCACGTTTGCCAGGTGACTATAAGAGTGGCCGCCACGTTAGTGTTCTTGACGGTCGCTTTTGTGCTTGTCTTGCGATACTTCGGAATTCCGGTTCCCAGTGCTGAACAAGTAATCCGCGACGCCGCAAGAATCCTCTAGGACCAAACTCAGAAGTTAAATTGGATCTGTTGTTGGATGCGATACGTTCGCGGTGTGAATGCGCTTAGTGGAACGAAGAATCTTGGATATTGTCCGCTACTTCTGATCGAATCCTGAATAAAGAACAGACTTTGTAGAGTCACCTTTTTGGCGATTCCATACTCGAACCGGAAATGGTTGGTGCGGATGTTCACGCCGGTTCCTGTACCCAAGTCATCATCGGTTAGTTGAGAGATCATCGAGTTGGCGCCTTTGATCGCGAAAACATAAAGGAAGGACGTGTCGCCTTTCTTCGTGATTCTTCCGATCTGAAGAGCCGTCAGCAGTGCGTCGCGCTCGTTAATTCCAGTTCCCATGTTCCGAGCCATTTGGACGTTGAACAGGAGTGGATACGCGTGCTGGCTTGTCTTCCAACCGTTGTAGTTCAGCCGGTACGTGATCCTCGCTATCTGAAATCGCGGCGCCGTGTAGATGGCGCCGTTTGACGTGGTCGTCGCGTTGCCTGTTCCGGGAAGTGGTCCCGAGAGTGTGATACCAATGCCCGGTTGGACCAACAGCGCCACACCGTCGGCTGCGGAAGCGAGTTGGATCTGGTTTGGGTGTTGATAGATCTGCACGTCGCCACCAAATTGATCAGACCAGTCGTCATTGAATTTCTGATTTACCAAGAATCCCTGATGAAACATTGTCGCTGACCTGCCTTGTGTACCAAGCACTTCTCCAGCCCGCGCCAGCGGACTGCCTGGAGCAATCAACGCGACGTTTGGTGTCGACAAAATGTATTGACCTGCTCGAAGTTCCAGACTCGATACGTAGGCGCCATTTGCTTTAAACGTCTTTACATACTTCTCGTTAAAGCCATTGAAGCGAATGTCGTCGTCGAATATGAAGCGCGAGTTATCTGCAAAGATGCTCTGTACTCGGCCGCCCTGCAGGGTCAATGATTTGTTTGGTCGATACTCCATCCATGCCTCGCTGATGGCGAATGGATGTCGGACGGTCATCGATGTGAAGTCCTGATTACTCGACAATTGGTTATTGAGTGGCCCTGTCGCCAGTTGTGCGTGGAAGCTCAGATTCGGATACAGATCGGTGTCGAGGTTTACGCGGAAACGATAACGGGCACGCGCCTGCTGAACGTGGTCGAGCGGTGGATCCGGCGGTTGAGTTGATGGGCGGAAAATGCCATCGAAGCGCAGCCGGAAATCTCCGCTTAATCGAAAGGGACCGAGGCGCAGGACTTGTCCTTCGACTTTCGCCAGTCGTTGTTCAACTGTTTGAGACTGCGGCTGGGCAGAGGTTTCAGCAGCGTTGGCCTCTACGGGCGTCGCTATAGAGCTCGAAGCGACAGCCAATCCGGTGTCCGCCGGTTTTCCGGGGCTAAGCTTTTCCAGGAGTGCCTGAATCGCTAACTGCTGTTCTGTTATTGTTTTTTGCAGCTGATCCAGTTTGCTGTTCTGTTTTTCGAGTTCGACTTCCAATTGCCTGACGCGCTCTAAAACAAACGAGTCGTCTGTCGACGACGGGGTTTTAGGAGCGTTGGCGGTATCTTGAGCGTTAACAAGAGGTGCTCCGACAAGAACGAAACAGAAGAACAGAAACAGTTGAACCACACGACGCATAGGTCGACTGCCGCAGGAAAGGTTCATGTTGTCACTCCGTAGCTGAGCTTTGGTTTTGAGGATTACTATAGCGAACGGCGTAGCATATGACCGAAGTCTTAATTCAATCTTGCC
>DATJKB010000576.1:0-13545 GCA_035491875.1 Pyrinomonadaceae bacterium
GATGGTGAGACTCTTAATGTGGCCGCAAAAGGATCACACGCTTTGCAAACCGGGGATCGAATTCGCATTGAAACACCCGGAGGCGGCGGCTGGGGGAAGAAAAACTAGCCGCAGATTAACGCAGATAGCACAGATCAGAAATAAAGAAACAAAATAGAGCAGCAATTCGATTGCCTATTTCTGATCTGTGTTATCTGCGTTAATCTGCGGCTAGTTTTTCTTCCCCCAGCCGCCGCCTCCGGGTGTTTCAATGCGAATTCGATCCCCGGTTTGCAAAGCGTGTGATCCTTTTGCGGCCACATTAAGAGTCTCACCATCCCGAATGATGACGTTCGTTCCGGTCTTCCCATCTTGACCGCCTGCCAATCCATAAGGTCCATACTTCCGTCTGTCAGCCAACAACGACATGCGTGCAGGCACAAGCGTTTCGATCTCACGGATCACGCCATCGCCGCCGCGATGTTTTCCGCGGCCGCCTGAACCCCGCCGCAATCGATACTCGCGCACGCGCAAGGGATACGCATACTCCATTGCCTCCGCCGGAGTATTCAAACTGTTCGTCATGTGCGTGTGAACACCATCCATTCCATCAAGCGTCGGTCGCGCACCAAGGCCGCCTGCCACCGTTTCGTAGTAAGAAAACTCCTGACCTGTTCGCTGATCGATTCCGCCGATCGTCAAGTTGTTCATGGTTCCCTGACTCGCCGCTGGAATCCTGTTTGGCAACGCCTGAGAAAGCGCTTTGAACAACACATCAACAATGCGTTGAGACATTTCGACGTTGCCGCCGGCGACAGATGCAGGTGGCGCCGCATTTACAACAGTGCCCAACGGAGCAATCACTTCAATCGGTTGCATCAAACCAGCGCTCGCAGGAATCTCTGCGCCGACCAAACATCTGAAGACATACGAAACGGCAGAGACTGTGATCGCTTCGACAGCATTGATGGCGCCGGCAACCTGTGAAGCACTGCCCGTGAAATCAACTATTGCGCGATCGCGTTTGATGACAATGCGCACGCGGATTCGGACCGGCTGATCGTCGATACCGTCGTCGTCGAGACAATCTTCAGCTTCGTAAGTGCCATCGGGAATTGTGCCGATCACCTGGCGCATGATGCGTGCGGAATAACTGATCAACTGATTTGCGTATTCACGAGTCTCGCGTTCGCCACGTCGCTCGACAATCTCGAGTAAACGGTTGGCGCCGATTTGTAACGAACCAATCTGAGCTTCGAAATCGCCGCGCCTTTCAGTGTTCCCGCGCACGTTCGCAAGCAACAGACGCATCATGTCGGAATCAATCTGACCCGCTCGAACCAGACGGACCGGCGGGATTCGGAGCCCTTCACCGTAAATGTCCGTAGCGAGTCCCATCGAGCCAGGCGTAGCCCCACCGATGTCCGCATGGTGAGCGCGATTGGCGACGTAGAAAAGCGGACGCGGAGATGGGGAGACCGGGAGACGGGGAGACAGGGGGAGTGGGAGACTTTTCTTTTTGCCCCCTTCCCCCTTTCTCCCCTTCCCCCAGTCTTTCTTTGCAAAGAACACCCCAGTCACAAGCGTCACGTCCGGCAAATGCGTACCACCTGCATATGGATCGTTTAGCGCAACTACTTCGCCGACTTTTGGATCGACTTCGCGCAAGGCTGCCGCTACTGCCATCGGCATCGAACCAAGATGGACTGGCATATGATCGCCTTGCGCAATCACTCTTCCAGATGAATCGAAAACCGCGCACGAGTAATCACGACGCTCTTTGATGTTCGGTGAGAATGCGGTGCGCCGCAGGGCAATACCCATCTCCTCAGCAACTGAAGTAAACAGTGCGCGGTAGATCTCTAAAGTTGTTGGATCAAAAGGCATGACTCAAGTCCATACTGGGAGCGCGGACGTCTCGTCCGCACACGCGTCGTCCGACGCGCAAAATGTTCGCGCTTCGCGCTCATTTGCGGACGAGACGTCCGCGCTCCCAGCAAAATAGTTGCCCGCCACTACAAAGCCTTATCCAATCTCAAAATGATATTCCCGTGCGAATCAATAACGGCTTCAGCAACATCTGGAATCAACGTTGTCGCGGAATACTCAGTCACAATACACGGCGTTTCAAGAGCAACACCCACCGGCAACTCCTCTCGCTTGTAAACTCCAACGCTCATGCTCTTACCATCCATCCGGACCACGTGTTTATGCGACGGTCGCACTCTGCGCTTCCCTGTCGAGCGCGCGATCGACTGTCGCGGTAGTTCCTCCACAAGACCAAGCGACCGCAAACGAGCGCTCACGATTTCGACCTCACAGTCTTGCGCGTAACCGTAGCGATCGCGATGCGCACGATGAAAACTCTTCGTCACGTCTCGGTTGCCGACAGGTATCTCAAGTTCAAACGACTGCCCGCGATACCGCATGGCCAGCGAACGTTCGTGCCGCTGTTTAGCATTTGCAAAGCCTTCTGCCTTCAGCACGCGGGCGGCTTCACGTTCCATTTCTTTGAAGGTGCGTTCCAGTTGCCGAAGATTGGTTGGCGATAGCATTACCGTTCGACTTTGATCCTTGACTACGTCGGCGGCCAAAACACCGAGGGCCGACAGCGTCCCTCCCGCTTTTGGAACAATGATCGTCGGTATGCGCAACGCGCGGGCGAGATCGTACGCGTGTAAACCGCCTGCTCCTCCAAACGGCAAAAGTGCAAACTGTCGCGGATCGTGCCCGCGCTCAACCGAGATGTGCCGCAACGCTCGCTCCATGTTTGTGTTTGCAACCGCGAGCACCCCTTCCGCGGCATACTCAACCGTGCAGCGCTTTCCTGAAGCAGAACTAATTGCCGCAGCGAGTTTGTCCAAAGCTGCTCGCGATCGTTCTACATCCAGCTGAAATTCGCCGCCCAGTAACCCGCCTCCGCCAAAATGGCCCAACACCAGATGCGCGTCGGTAACTGTCGGCAAGAGTGATCGGCCGTAACACGCAGGGCCAGGATCTGCTCCGGCTGACTCTGGTCCAACACGCAGAGATCCGCCTTCATCGACCCGCGCGATTGACCCGCCACCGGCACCGACAGTGTGGATGTCCATCACTGAGACTGCGACCGGTAACCCAGCGACCACTGCTTCATTCGTCGTGCGTATTGTTCCCGCATCACAGAGCGCGACATCCGTCGAAGTTCCTCCCATGTCGAACGTGATGACGTTTTTGAATCCCGCTTCCTTCGAAGCACGAAGTGCGCCAACCACACCTCCCGCTGGTCCCGACAGGATTGTCCTTACTGGTTCTTGCGCTGCCAATTCTGCCGACACACTTCCACCTGACGACTGCATCACACGAAATTCAGAGCTGGGTTTAGATCTTTGAGAGACTGTCAATCGTGTAATGCGATTCAAATACGTTCCCATCAACGGTTGGAGATAGGCGTTGATAACAACTGTTGAGGTGCGCTCGTATTCGCGATACTCGGGTAGGATCTTGCTCGAAACAGAAAGCGGCACCTTTAAAGTTGCCAGGCTCTCGGCAATTCGTTCTTCGTGTTGCGGATGAAGAAAAGAGAAGAGCAAACAAATCGCGACCGACTCTGCGTCGCTCTTTTCAACAGCGTCGCGAATACGTCGAATCTCTGAATCGCTCAAACTCTCAAGCACTTCGCCACTTGCAACGACCCGTTCGCTTATCCCAAAGCGCAACTCATCACTGACAAGTGGATCAGGTTTGATCGCGTTGAGGTTGTAGAGTTCAGGACGCGCTTGCCTGCCGATCATCAATACGTCTTCAAACCCCGAGGTTGTAACCAGCGCCGTTCGCGCTCCGCGTCTCTGCAACAACGCATTGGTCCCGACAGTTGTGCCATGAACAATTCGAAGTTGCTCTGACTGGCAACCCGTTGACTCTGCGATATGTTCGAGGCCTTTTTGAATTGCGAGGGAAGGATCTGAAGGGGTGGAAGAAACTTTGAAGAGATCTAATCGTCCGTTGTGTTCAAAGATGAAATCAGTGAAGGTGCCGCCCGTGTCAATGCCTACTCGAACGACTGGGTTCTTTGGGGTTTGGCCGGTTGGCCTCGTGTGTGCTCTTGCAGTTCGCAGTGGCATGAGGTTATTACCACCTGGCGGCAGCGGGTGGGTGCGAAGCTCTATTCATCAGTACCATGCGCGGTAGCGGTCCGCCCCAGACAACTTATTCAGTACCGTTAGCGGTAGCGGATGGCCAGACTCAAGCAGCCGACCTGAGCAGAAGTTATGGATCTTGAGTCTGGGCCATCCGCTACCGCGAACGGTACTGAATATCACTCTAATCCTGCGGCAGTTTCACCCAACACTTACTCTTGTTCGATTCACGAGCAGCGTCGAGCACCAGTTGCACTCGATAACCATCTTCGAACGTAGCGCCATCTGGAACCGATTTCTTTCCGGTGCGCAGCGCGTCAAGTATCGCGCATGAGAACCTCGTGAAACCTCGCGCCCAACTGCTATCTTTAATTCCTGCGGCAATTCGATCAGGTTCGACTTCGACCGGGCGCCACGCCGCCGAGCCGGCCGGCGACTGCCACAATTCTCCGGTCTCTTCCACCATCAGAGCACCACTGGATCCATATATCTCCACTCGATTCTCGTATCTTCCCGACTCCACCACCGAGAGTCTCGCTGCACCCGTTACACCTGTTCCTGACGCGCAATCGTTGAAACGGAACAATAATTTCGCTTCATCATCAGAAGTTACTGCGCGATTCTGACCGGTCGATTTGTCAGGTCGTTGCCTGATGTGCGTGGTCAGCATTCCCAACACTTCAGCAACTTCAAGCGAAAGCATCCATCTGAAGGAGTCGATCGCGTGCGAGCCAATCGCACCGAGCGTTCCGCCACCCATTGTCTCATCTGACCACCAGTCCCATTGGCGGTCCAACACTCCACGATAATCGGAACGAAAGACGTAGTTGCAATGTCGCACACTGCCAATCATTCCGCTTTGCAGCATCGCGCGCATCTTTCGGCGGCTGTTCAAGAAGCGAAGTTCGTGATCGATCAGTGCCAACACGTTGGCATCGCGTGCGGCTTCTGTCATCCGTCGCGCTTCATCGGCGTTCAACGCCATCGGCTTCTCACACAGGACTGCTTTTCCATTTTCGAGAGCTGCCAGCGTGATCTCCATGTGCGTTGACGGCGGCATGACAACGCTGACCAGATCGACATCTTTGTGGGCCACCAGTTCTCGCCAGTCGGTAGCGACATGTTCAATGCCAAATTCTTTCGCAACGGCCTCAGCGCGTTCGCGCCTGTGGCTCGCAATGGCAACAATCTTGGCGCCCGGGCAATTACGGAAGCCGGGGATCTGGGTGCTGCGGGCGAAACCGGAGCCGATGATTCCGATTCCGATAGGTGAAGTTTTCATTTTGTTTCGGGGCGCATCTTAACAAAGCAAATCAAGATATTTCCACGATCAGCAGTGAATCATTACCAGTTTTGCTGAAGATACCACAGACTACCTCGTTGGTTTTTAATCCGAGTCTAACAGTCTCCCAAAAATTCCAACGGGCCATTCGCTTTTTGGGCGTATCAAAAGAAACAAATTGACACGTCTCATTCGTTTTAAATACCATTCGATCACCTACCCCGGGAATACAAGGTATACGTCAAGTCAGTAAGTAAACTGTGTGTTCCAAGTCATTCGCCCATCGCTGATGACCGAAAGCAATTCGAAATTTAACCTCGAAGCAAACTCCCGCTGACCAGGAGAACAAAATGAACCCCTTTAAGATGACCTCTTTTATCAAACGCGCACAAACAATCGCAGGTTGTTTACTTGTAATGGTGATATGCGCATTGTCAGTGATGGCCCAAACACAAATAACAACGGGAACCATTCAAGGAACCGTGTTAGATGCGAACGGCGCGGCGATGCCCGGTGCCAACGTTGAAATCAAAAACCTCGATACGAACGTTTCCAGAACGCTTACCACAGACGAGGACGGACGCTTTGTAGCCCTCGCCTTACAACCGGGAAATTACTCAGTAACCATTTCGAAATCGGGGTTTGCTACCTCCGTTGCTGAGAAGGTTGCTGTGCAAGTCGGTCAGGCACTGACAATCCCAGTAGAGATGAAAGTGTCAACAGTTGAAGAGCGCGTAACGATCACTACCACTCCAACCGTCGATATAGTCAAAACGGAGTCAAGCACAATAATAAATGAGCGCGCCGTAAGCACAACTCCGATTCTTGGTCGCAAGTTTGAGGATCTACTGACGCTGACGCCGGGCGTTTCAATCGTGCAAGGACCCGATGGCGACGAAATTAACTTTGCTGGACAGCGCGGAATCTTCAACAACGTCAGTGTTGACGGGGGCGACTACAACAACGGTTTCTTTGGCGAACAATTAGGTGGACAGCGCGCGGCCATCGATATCCCTCTCGATGCTGTAAAAGAGTTTCAGGTAGTGGCAACGGGCGCAACTGCGGAGTTTGGACGAACCGCGGGAGGCGTCATCAATGTGATTTCCAAATCGGGAACCAATGAAGTGCACGGCAGCGTCTTTCACTTTCAACGTCTCGAAGCGCTTACGGCTAATACTTCAGACGGCAGACCGCTAAAAGGCTTTCATCGTGAACAGTTTGGAGGCACAGTCGGGGGTCCGATTAAAAAAGATAGGGCGTTTTTCTTCTTTGCCTTTGAAGGCATTCGCGAGAATCTCGATCGCGACAATCTTAGCGTTCCGATTGGAACGCCCTGCCCAATATCGAATCCAACCATCATCGCCAATGAAGGGTTAATCAACTCAAACGAGGATTGTCAGCGACTGGCGCTCATTAACTTTATGCAGAACACGCGGAGCCAGGCAGAGGGCTTGCCAGTCAAACATAAGATCAGTAACAGCGCCTTCCTTGGAAAATTGGATTGGGATCTCTCCTCAGCCAACAAATTGGCGGTTTCGTATAACTTCGACTACTCAAAGAACACCAATCAAACGTTTGACGTTGCTACGTACGGCACTTCGGCAAACGGCATCGAAGGTCCGTCAAAGATCAACAACCTCAACTTCAACCTTTTCAGTACAGTTTCACCGACAAAGCTTAATGAAGCTCACTTCTCTTATACGCGCGAAGACCGGCCCCGTAGTGCAACCCCTTCAAACATCCCTGCCGACACGGCAATGGGGTTTGGCACGACTTTTAGATTCGGGAACCCGTTCTTTCTCGCACCAAACGTCGATGAGCTGCTCTGGCGAACGCACTTAAAAGATAACTTTTCTGTCGTCTCAGGTAATCACACGATAAAGTTCGGTGGAGAGTGGATTCACACATTGAACGACCAGGTGTTCCGCGGATTCTTTGAGGGACGTTATATCTTCGACAGCGTCACCGGCTTCCTGCGGTACGCTTCGCCCGCAGCTCCTGGTGGGTTCGGTCCAAACACAGTCGCGTGCTCGAATGGAACATTCGTCACAGCACCCGCAACCTGCCCAGGTGGGGCTACAAGCGGCGGGCCACTGCTGCTCTATTTGCAGGGTGCCGGCTTAACGGGCCCCGCGACCGATGCAGCTGGCGCATCGAAGATCAAGAACGAAGACTTTGCATTGTTCGGCCAGGACTCGTGGAGAATCTGGCCCAACTTCACATTGAATTACGGCTTGCGATGGGAGGCACAGATATTTCCGGATCCGACCGTCGCGCCTGCCCAAACCGCCTACGGCATATTTTTGAATGACCCGAGATTCCCTTCGGACGGAACACTGCACAATCAGACGAAGGAGTTTCAACCTCGAGTGGGATTTGCCTGGGACATTTCCAAGAAGGGCACGTCAGTTCTGAGGGCAAGTTACGGAATCTTTTATGGCCGTCAGAACATGCTGTCGCAGGTAGGATCGATCACGACCAACGGCGTACAGCAACAAACAATCTTTCTGAATACACCGATCATCTCCTCTGGTGCCCCTGGCCCAGTTTGGCCGGGTGTTGTTTCACCACCCTCGACCGTTTCACCATGCGTAGCAGGTTCAATCACAAATCCGTTCCCCTGTTTCAGTGGGGTGCGTGTGTTTAGTCGCGATTACGCAAACCCAAGGATTTACACGACGAACGTCGCTTTTGAGCAGGAACTGGTCAGTGATCTGTCGCTCTATTTCGATTTCACACATGCGCAGGGTGTTCACCTGACGCGTTTTCTTAACGTCAATCGAAACAACTTCTTCTCACCGTTCCTCGGCGAAGTGATGGTGACGAGCGCGGTTGGCAAATCAAACTACAACGGCTTTACGGTAGGAATGAGAAAACGCTTCAGTAAGCACTATCAGTTTGAATGGAATTACGTCCTGGCGAAAGACAAAGACGACGACTCGAATGAACGCGACCCCTTCACGGACCGAGCGTTGGATATAAACAATCTTCAGCTCGATTACGCTCAGTCAGATCGCGACATCCGCCACAAGTTCAACTTCTACATGCACTCAGAGTTGCCCTGGGGCTTTGAGTTTACTCCACGTGTCCAGGCGCGATCCGCTCAGCCAGCAAACCCTGGCGCTTTTGTTCCGCCGCCGTGCGCCAATCGAAATACGCTGCGGAAAGACAACGACTATGTCTCGTTCGATTGGCGACTGTCGCGACCGTTCCGATTCGGGGAACGCTTCGGACTGATTCCGACGATGGAGATGTTCAATACCTTTAACACGGATAACCGAATAAACGCGCTGGCGACCTGCGGAAATCAAAATTCCCTGACCGCGCCGAGCCTGTTTGATTTCAACGGCTTCCTGCGGCAAGGTGTCGGCGATCCGAGGCAGGTACAATTGGCAATAAGATTCACGTTCTAGGATTACTCGGCGAAAGTCGGAGGTTAGCTGTCGGGGGTCAGAGGTCAGATTGTCAATGACCGCTGGCCCCCGACCCCTGATCACCGACCTCCGACTTTTGATCCTGCACGGCAGCAAAAAAGGCGCTGAGCTTCACTTCGTCGAGCTCGCCGTCAGTTCTAACACCACTGCAAACATCCACGGCAAACGGACCAACCGTTCTGATCGCGCCTCCAACGTTATCGCTTCGGAGTCCGCCCGCAAGAAAAACTGGAACACGGACCGTTTCGGTGATCTCGCGGCTCAGTCTCCAATCGTGCGTGCGACCTGTGCCACCCAATTCCTTTATTGGCAGGGATTGATTTCCTGAGTCGAGCAGAATCGCATCGACGAACGGCGCAACTGAAACCGCCTCAGAAACCGACTCTCGACCAGTAACGTGTATTACCTGCACTAACGAAACTCCCGGTAATGCCTGACGCAGTTGTTTGAAACTGCCTGTCTGTAAACGGTCACAAATCTGAATCGTATTTACGCGGAGGCGGCGCTGCTGATCGATGATGGCTTCAACGTCCTGCTTACAAGTGAGCAGAAACGTGGCCACTCCGGGAGGAACAGTCGCAGCTATCTCGGCTATGAGTTCCTCCGCAATCGGACCTGGACCACTCGGCATTGCCGATACCAAACCGATAGCCGAGGCGCCATGATTTATAGCCATCCAAGCTTCTGCAATGCTGGCGATGCAGCAGATTTTGACTCGGGGAATAGGCATGATGATCAAAAATGATCCAAAAGCTCCGTCATCCTCTCCAGATAGATATCCGGCTTGGCATTCAACAAGCGACTACTGCTCGGATAGGCACTACGCACACCGATGGTCACAACATGTCCTCTTCTATCCATCTCAATGTCTTCAGGCGCATCACCAACGTAAGCACATTCAGCTGAGCTGGCACTCAAAGCGCGCATTGCCCGCTTCAAACCTTCGGGATCCGGCTTCTTGTTTACGATGTCTTCGTTACAAACAATTACAGCAAACGCGTCGCTCAAAACCGACTGCTCAACCTCCCGGCACACTCGACTTCTACTGCCGCTGGTGACGATACCCAGTTGATAGCCCTTACGATGGAGTGAAAGCAGTGTCGCACCTGCTCCATCAATCAGTTCAGCCGATTGATCGCCGTAGTGTTGAATCCACAGATCGTCAGCGGTCTGCCACTTCTCTTTCGGCAGTCCAAGTGCTTCGTAAGTTGAATACCAGTTAGGCGAATACGCCGCCTCGTAAACCTTGCGGGCAAAGGGAACGCCGAGTTCAGCAAAGGTTTTTTCAAATGCGACAAGTCCAAGGTGGGCGGAGTCGACGAGCGTACCATCCCAATCGAAGATCAAGGTTTTGACTTGGCCCAAGAGATTCATGCGCTTGCGATATGCTTTTCCGGGCTGTGGAACATTTCCCCTAAACGCTGAAGATATCGCCCGACATGCAATCCATCCATTAACGCGTGATGAACCTCGACCGAGGTGGGCATCACTACGCGGCCTTCCTGTTGGATGAACTTGCCGAACGCTACTTTCGGCACTGAATCCTCGGTTCCCCAATTTCGCGCATGGGAGAAACTTGTGAATGCAATCCAGGGAACAGTAGTAAAGTGGATTGCATCGTCATTCGGCCGTGGGCTAAAGACTGAGGAGGCTATTGCTTCTTCTACATTTTGCTGGGCAGCCGGCATGAACTTATCGAAGTCCGGATCAAAATCGAAGTAGGCCAGAATAAAAGCCTCGTTTGGCAACAACACAGTAGTACCACCATGAATTACGTCGTAGACAATTACCCCGCCATCTTTTAGTCGATAGCGAAAAGGTTCAATCTCATTAGCAACTCGGACAGCAAAGTAGTGGTAAGCGAGCGAGACGCTATAACCGGGACGCGTCTTTAGAAACTCGAGAAGATTAGTAACGTCAAGAGTCGTGCAAACGTTGAAGTACGGTTTATCAAAATGTCGGAAGAACTCAAACGTGTCGCGACGAGCCCAACTAGCGACGTCCAGATAGTGTGGCATAACCGAATTGTACTTGATCTGAAGTTTTGGAAAACGGTCCGGGCGACATGAAAACCGTGTCAGAACTCGAAAAGACCACCTGTTTCATACAGGTGGTTCTTTAGCTTCAACCTACTCATGTAAATTCCAATCGTGAGAGACCACGCACTTCATGTGGGTGGAGTTTTACTTTGACCTCAGTTAGGCCGAAATTGATTCTCCACCGACATGAAGTCGGTGGTCTCCAATGAAGATGGTTCGGCAATAGGGTGTAGGTTGAAATTAAGGAACCACCTGTGTAAAACAGGTGGTCTTTCGATTTTATGACACAGTCACATGAAGTCAGAGTCTACTTACAATTGATAACTGTTAAATGATAATTGACCAATGATTTCTTTTTCTTCTTCCGCCTGCTGCTCCTGTTCGTGAATCCGTCGTAGAATGTCAGTCCCCCAATTTTGAAATCAAAGGAACTGTTATGCCTCGTTATCTAGTTGAACGAACTTTTCCCGACGGGCTGAGAATTCCGGTGAATGATGATGGCGCTCAGATGTGCCAGCTTGTCGTATTAAACAACGCTGAAGACGATGTGACCTGGGTCCATTCCTACGTAACCCTGGACAAGAACAAGACGTTCTGCATCTACGATGCCCCGAACCCCGAAGCAATTCATAGCGCCGCAAAACGAAACAGTCTGCCCGTGGATCGAATTACGGAAGTTACGGTCCTCGATCCGTATTTCTATCGCTAGTTGGCCGCAGATTTACGCGGATCAGAAAGAACCAGTGTTTTGAGCATCGATTGAGGACTCTCAATTCTGATCTGCGTGTACCTGCGAAAATCTGCGGCGGCTGGTTAGTTCTTTTTTTTGGCCCGCCACCCAATCGTTAGCGACCCCGCCCTGTGTTAGCATCAAGTTGATCGCAGAACAAATTCCCTCCCGAGGAGCCCAAAAGATGAATCGTCTGGCAGTGTGTGCACTTTCTTTTGTTATCGTCGCATCAATTTCCGCGTGTTCATTCAAGAAGTCGCCTGCGAGCGAAAGCACTAATCAGTCAGCGCAGAGTGAAAACAAGAACGCGCCAGCCAAGTCCCAAACGACGCAGCCACAAGTGCAGGCTGGAGAGTTACAACCAGGTCAGGCCAGTGGGACTTACACGGCCAAGGGCGAAACGGTCGAGTTGAAATATGCGTATGCCGGTCGTGCTGAGCGCTTTAGTGAAGAGGCGATAGTAATTCTGCTGACTGACAAACCGATTCCACCCGAAGCCGTGGCTGCAGAATTAAAGGACACGTCACTGCTGGACGGCGACAAGATCCGCGGCCTGGAATACGCAATCATGAAGGACGGTATGTGGGTCCGCTTTCACCCGAGCCAGTATCAGGAAAGCGGCACGATGAAAATTAAAGACTATAAAGTTGAGAACGACGTTGTGAGCGGCACAGATGAGACTGATGGCGGTTTATCGGATGAACGTTACGCGCGTTCAGTGAAGTTCGTCGCGACAATCCTGAAGTGAGACGAGGGACGATATCAACGCGCCTGGCGCGCTTTTTTTGTTGAACCGTGTGGCCGATCTTGTAGTTTCGACACCACTTTCGAAAACCGTTAAAACGGTGCTCTTTGTTGGGACGGCCGAGCCCCGGGCTGAAGCCCGGGGAGGAGAATGAGAAGATCAATTGGATTCAATGCACCCGTGAACATATAATCCGACGCCTCCCCAGTCAGATTTCCAACCACGCCGGCGTAGTGAAATGAACAAACCAACTATCATCATCACATTCATCTTGTTCCTGTGTCCGCTCGCTGCGGCGCAGGATCCGCAGTCTCGGCTGGTACAAATTCAGGATCCGCAGTCTCGGCTGGTAGAAATTAAAGAAGGATATTTGAAGTTTGAGCCCTTCACAATTCCCTTCGAAGGTCAGAACGTGGCAGCACAGTTGGGGCGGCTCATCGTTAGAGAAAACCGCAGCAACCCAAACACAAAACTAATTGAGCTGGCGTTCGTCAGATTGAAGAGCACCTCGGACAAGCCCGGATACCCCGTCGTTTATCTCGACGGTGGACCAGGTTCTTCGGCCACCAATATCGCACGAGTGCCCGATTACATGCGCGCCTTTACGAAATTGCGCGAGGTGGGCGACGTCATCCTGTTGGACCAGCGTGGCGTCGGTCGCTCGCGACCCAACCTTTTGCGCCTTGCCACTGAACCTTTACCGACGGACGTCTTCGCTGACAATGATGTCGCGCTGCGTGTGTTGAAAGAGCGAACAGTTGCTGCCGCAGGTTATTTCCGCGAACAAGGCACCGACATCCGAGCCTACAACACAATGGAGAGCGCGCATGACGTCGACGATGTGCGAAAAGCATTAGGAGCCGAAAAACTGAACCTCGTCGGCTTCAGCTACGGCACACATTTAGGTCTGGCTTGCATTCGCTATCATGGCGCGAACTTAAATCGAGTGGTCCTGGTCGGCACTGAGGGACCCGATCACACCAACAAACTGCCTCTTACCTCGGATGCTTCATTAAGACGGCTTGCGCAGCTGGCGGCAGCAGCTCCCGAACTCGAAGGTAAGGTTCCCGATCTTGTCGGAATCCTAAGAGAGGTTTTGACGCGTTTTGAAAAGCAGCCGGTAACAGTTCAGATCACTGATCAGCGCACTAAGAAACCAATCGAAGTAAAAGTCGGAAAAACTGGTCTCCAGTTTCTCATCATGAGAGATCTGGGCGACAC